>JABFST010000020.1 GCA_013140465.1 Methylococcaceae bacterium | reverse complement strand
CCCTAGCCCAGCCCCCCACACTAACCGCCAAACCCTGTATGTCGCCATCGCACTGATACTCGGCATTATCGTCGGCGAATGCCTAAACCTGTCTTTAGGCGGCACACCTGCGCATCCTTTACTCAGCCAAATCGTGGCTGTCTTCGGCGTATTGACGGACATCTTTCTACGTTTGGTCAAAATGATTATCGCCCCCTTAGTGTTTGCCACCTTAGTGGTCGGCATGGCAAAAATGGGCGATGGTCAAACCGTAGGCCGCATTGGCCTAAAAGCGATGTTGTGGTTTTTTTCCGCGTCCATCACCAGCCTGTTGCTGGGCATGGTATTGGTGAATGTGTTTGAACCCGGCAGTGCGCTACATATTCCTCTGCCCGCAATCGGTGCCGACACGGGCTTGCCGAATGTCAAACCCACGCTCAGCCATTTTGTCGCGCATATCTTTCCTAAAAGCATTGCCGAAGCGATGGCGACCAACGAGATTTTACAAATCGTGGTGTTTTCCATTTTCTTTGGCTTGGCGAGCGCCTCTTTAGGCGATGTCGCGCGGCCTATGGTGAAATTGTTGGATGCCTTGACGCACATCATGTTAAAAGTCACGTCTTATGTGATGCACTATGCGCCTGTTGCCGTGTTTGCAGCGATGGCGGCGGTGATTGCCCAGCAAGGCATCGGCGTGTTGCTGGCCTACGGCGTGTTTATCGGTGAGTTTTATTTGGGCTTGTTGTTGCTGTGCGCGTTACTGGCTAGCGTCGGCGGCTTGGTGTTACGCGCACGGATATGGACTTTGCTGCGCCACATCCGCGAACCCATGCTGTTGGCATTTGGCACCGCCAGCAGTGAAAGTGCCTATCCCAAACTATTGCAACAACTCGAACGCTTTGGTTGTGATGAAAAAGTCTGCGGCCTAGTATTGCCCCTAGGCTATTCATTCAACCTTGATGGCAGCATGATGTACATGACGTTTGCAGTGCTGTTCATCGCCCAAGCCTACGGCATCGACATGCCGCTCGCCGACCAATTGCTGATGCTGTTAGTGTTGCTGTTCACCAGCAAAGGTGTGGCGGGCGTACCTAGGGCATCATTGATTGTGATAGCGGGTACGCTGTCGATGTTCGACATCCCCGAAGCGGGTTTGTTGTTGTTATTGGGCATAGACCAGTTATTGGACATGGGCCGCAGCGCCACCAACGTATTGGGCAACAGCATAGCCTCGGCAGTGGTGAGCAAATGGGAAAAAGCGTTAAGGCATTAAGGTGTAAAGGGTAATAGAGACTGTGAAAGAATTAGCGTAAGCTTGCTCATCGGAGTGAAAAAACTTGTGTTTTCACTCCAGTCGTAAGCTTGCTCATCGGAGTGAAAAACATGTGTTTTCACTCCAGTCGTAAGCTTGCTTATCGGAGTGAAAAAACATGTGTTTTCACTCCAGTCTCTTCAAGCCCTATCAACACCCGCTTGCCAATCGGCAAACCACGCGGTCAATTCGCGGCTTTCGCCTAGCGCAGCAAGACGGCGATCCAGCGCATCATGGTTGCCCCACACGACTGTGGCCCATGCGCCGTCCGCCACGCGTGCCTCTATGTCCTTACAATACAAACCTAAACCGCGCTGCATATAAAAACCGTAACTGCGGCACGCCACGGGCCGATACGCATACACGCTGCACAGCCCATCCGCCAACAACGGGCAAGTCAATGGGCGCGTCGTCTGTGTTGCCAACGCCGCAAAGCCCGCGCTGATTGCCGACAAGTGCGCTGCTGGCAAAGTCGCCAAACCTTGTTGCAACAACTCCCATTCTGCCGCCGTCAGTTTGGGAATATCGGCTAGCCGATGGCAACAACCATCGCAGCCCTTGCGGCACAACCAATCGCTATGGTCGGCACAAATGGAATCAACACGCGCATCAATATCGGCATGAAGTTGGGCTAAGGTATCAGTCATAGTCTGTAGTGGCTTTGCCAGTAGTGAATAGCTAAAAAATCCGGTTCAATGTCAATACTGCCACTAGGCCATAATTAGGCCGATAGTGCTGGGATGTAGTCATGTGGGAGAGGCACAAGGCCGCCATATTACGCTCCAAACTAGCCGCTATTATCCAGCAAAAAACTTAGCCACATTGGTTAAGGTCATATAAACGCCCCAGGCCAAAGGCAGCAACACGCCTAGCCACGCCAAGACCAAAGTTATCGGGTGCGTAGGCCGCTCTGCGCGGGTTTGCACTGAATAGGCGGCTATTTCAGCGGTGTCTTCGTCGGCGATTTCACGCGCATGGCGTTGTTCGTTTGCCAATTCTTCCGCCGTCATAAACCAATGTTCTGCCACGGGGCGTATCAACAGGTTGCACACCAAGCCCAGCACTAACAAGCCCGCTAAAATCAGCAGGGTTTGGTTATACACTTGCGCACGCGGGATGCCTAAGGCGAGTTGGTAATCGCGCATATAATTGACTATCACTGGCCCCAAAATGCCAGCGGTCGCCCACGCCGTCAACAAACGCCCATGTATCGCCCCGACCATTTGCGTGCCGAACAAATCAGCCAAATACGCGGGTACGGTCGAAAAACCGCCACCATACATGCTTAAAATGATACAAAAGCCACCCACAAACAGCAGCTTGTTGCCCGCGATAGCGGCTTCTGGAATGCTCGCGTATAACAGGCTACCCAGCACAAAGAACACCAAAAACGTGGTTTTGCGCCCCAAAAAATCCGAAAGGCTGGCCCAAAAAAACCGTCCGCCTATATTGAACAAACTCAGCAACGCCGTAAACCCCGCCGCCACGCTGGCAATCGCCGCTAATTGGGTTTTGTCCAATTCGCTATATGTTTTAGCGATGCCCAGCAATTGTCCGCCAAACACTTCTTGCAGCATCGGTGACGACATGCCTATCACGCCTATGCCCGCGCTGACGTTCATGCACAAGACTCCCCACAACAGCCAAAACTGTTTAATCTTAAACACGTTTTTGACATGGACATGATGCGCCGTCATCATTTTTGCCGTTGTAGTCGCCACGGGCTTAACCCAACCCGCTGGCTGCCAGCCCATTGCCGGAATGCGGTAACTGAGTGCGCCTGTCATCATAAACACAAAATACACGGCTGCCATCACTACAAACGTGGGCATCACGCCAACATTATCAGCTGTGGCAAAGTGCTTCATTAACGCGGTTGCCAACGGCGAACCTATCATCGCGCCGCCGCCAAAGCCCATGATTGCCATGCCTGTTGCCATGCCGCGCCGATCGGGAAACCATTTGATTAAGGTGGAGACAGGCGAGATATAACCCAAGCCCAAACCTATCCCGCCTATTACCCCCGAGCCAAGCAACATCAGCCAAAACTGATGCCAATAAATGCCCAAGGCCGACAACAACATGCCCCCACACCAGCAGAAAGCACTGATGACTGCCGCCTTGCGTGGCCCCACATGCTCTAACCAGCCGCCCCACAAAGCCGCAGACGAGCCTAGAAAAACAAAAAATAGCGTATACATCCAACCTAAGGTTGAAATTTTCCAATCACAATCGGTCACGAACAGCTCTTGAAAAAAGTGCATATCGGCAGGGCAAGCAATACTGTCCTTAATGCCGATGGCTTTGGACAAAGGCAACCAAAACACCGAAAAACCATAAGCCATGCCTATACACAAATGGATGGCTAAGGCGGCGGGCGGCATGAGCCAGCGGTTATAACCCGCACGCGCAACCGTGCGTTCTTTTGCTAACAAGGGGGGAGTAAATAAAGGCATGGCGATGGGTGGGAGTCGTGTAAAAGTGCGTATTGTACTGGGCGGGCCTGTGTACAGCGAGTTAAAAACAGCCCGACGCTGCTGCCAAACTGTTTAACAAATGTGGGAGAGGCTGTAAAGACTGTGAAAGAATTAACCTAAGCTTACTCATCGGAGTGAAAAAACAAGTTTTTTCACTTCAGTCGCTACTTAAAACAAAGGCTTACGAAAATAAAAAACACCTTTTTGTGAGTATTTGCAATACTTTCACAGTCTCTTTAGCCCGTCATTCCGGCCTGGATGCCAGTATGACGGCACTTTTAAACGCACCTAGACTCTATGCCCACATGAACACGTTCACAGTCTCTTATGCGCCTAAGCTTAATCGGTGCAATCTCGGCACTGCCGCCAATAATTTTTGGGTATACGCGTGTTCGGGTGCGCCGCACACTTGCGCAGTAAGCCCAGCTTCGACAATTTTGCCTTGGTACATCACCACGGTGCGGTCGCTGAGGTATTCGACCACGCCGATATTGTGGGTGATAAACAATAAGGTGAGATTGCGTTGTTGGCGGATGTTCAGCAACAATTGCAGGATTTCGGCTTGCACGGACACATCTAAGGCACTGGTGATTTCATCGCACACAATAAATTCGGGGTTGAGAGCCAATGCCCGCGCCAAACCGATGCGCTGGCGTTGCCCGCCTGAGAATTCATGCGGATAACGCCAAAGAAAGTCGCGGTCTAATTGCACGCTGTCGAGTAAGCGTGCCGCCAACTCGATGCGTTCGTCATGGTTGTGGCCTATGCCGTGTGCTTTCATGGGTTCGGTCAGCGTGGTTGCGACTAATAAGCGCGGGTTTAACGATGATTGCGGATCTTGAAACGCAATTTGCATTTGTTTCCGCCACGGTTTGAGTTCGCGTTCGGAAAGCCCGACCAATTCGTGGCCTTGCAGTTGGATACTGCCAGACGTGGGTTTTTCCAACTGCAACACCGCCCGCCCCAAGGTGGTTTTGCCACAGCCCGACTCACCGACTAAGGCCACGATTTCGCCTTGGTTGATGGTCAGTGATACGTCATCGACCGCGCGTACATAATCCACCGTCCGCCGTAACACGCCTTTTTTAATCGGAAACCAGACTTTAAGGTGCTGAATTTCCAAGAGTGGCGTACTGGGTTGGGTTGGGTTGCTCAGCACGGGTGGCTTAGCTAAATTTTCCGGCAAGGCGGCTAGCAATTGTTGGGTATACGCATGTTGGGGTTGTTGCAAAACCGTTTGGCACGCGCCGACTTCCACCAAGCGTCCGCGCTGCATCACGCCCACCCACTGCGCCATTTGTGCGACTACGCCAAAATCGTGGGTGATAAACAATACGCTCATGCCGGTATCGTGCTGCAGTTGTTTAATTAAACGCAAAATCTCTGCTTGTACGGTCACGTCCAAGGCTGTGGTCGGTTCGTCGGCGATCAGCAATTGCGGTTCACACGCCAAGGCCATAGCAATCATCACGCGCTGGCGTTGCCCGCCGGACAGTTGGTGCGGGTAATTCCGAAAACGGCTGGCGGCATCGGGGATTTGCACTTGCTCTAAGGCTTTAATGGTGCGGGCTTGGGCTTCGTCTGCGCCCATTTCAGGATGATGGATGTACAGGGCTTCGGTGATTTGCGCACCAATCGTCATTACGGGGTTAAGCGACGTCATTGGCTCTTGAAAAATCATCGCGATTTTTGCCCCACGCACGGCGCGAATCTGCATATCGTCTAGTTTCAGCAAATCTTCACCGTTAAACAGGATTTCGCCGTGCGGATGGCTGGCGATGCCGGACGGCAACAAGCCGATTACCGACAAGGCGCTGATGGATTTGCCGCTGCCCGATTCGCCGACTAAACAAAAGGTATCGCCTTTAGGAATGCTAAAACTGATGCCGTCTACGGCTTTAACGTGCTGTTTGCCTGATTGCAGATAAGTGCAGAGATTGCGGACTTCTAATAACGGTGCGGTCATTGTCCACCTGAATTGCGGGCTAATTGCGGGTCGATGGCATCGCGGAAAGCCTCGCCCAATAAGTTGTACGAGAACACCGTCATAAATATCGCCCCGCCCGGGAACACCGCCATCCACCAATTAAAAGTAGACGATTTGACGGCTTGGTCGAGCATTTGTCCCCATGACGGCGCATCGACCACACCCAAGCCTAAAAAGCTTAAGGTGGCTTCGGATAATATCGCCCCTGCGACGCCAAAACTCAGTGCTACCAATAACGGCGCAACGCCATTGGGCAAAATATGCCTGAATAAAATCGAGGTCAGCGGCAAACCACTGGCAACGGCGGCTTGCACATAATCTTGTTTGCGCAGCTTAAGAAATTCGGTGCGCACATACCGCGCATAACCCGACCAACTGGTCACGCCTATAATCACCATCATCATATACAGGCTACGGCCAAAAAACGCGACGAAGGTCAGCAATAAAAACAGCGTGGGAATATCTTCAAAAATCTCCACCAAACGCATCCCCAACATATCCACCAAACCGGAAAAATAGCCCATTAAGCCGCCGACTACCACGCCTATCAACAAGGCGATGCCGGAAGCAATCAGGCCGATGCTGAGCGAAATACGGCAAGCGTGGATCATGCGGCTAAACACATCCGCGCCATTTTCTTCTGTACCCATCAGGTGGACACGGTCTGTAGAGGCCAATGGCGCTTCTAAGCCTTTACTCGCCAAATCGCGCAAATAATCGGTAGGTGCATAAGGAATCGGCGGCATGATGCGCCAATCGGCAGTGGTGTAATCGCGGCTACGAAAATCGTCGTAAATCACCAGCACTGGCGGTTTGACCAAACTATACGCCAAGGCGATGGCGGCAAACGTACCGAGCAAAAACAGCACGACCCGACGACCGAAAGACAGCGGGATAAAAACCAGCGTGACCGCCCAAAAAAACGCCGCCAACAGCCACACGTCATCTTCGTTTAAGTAGCGGATCACAGGGGCAGACAGCGTGCCGTCCTTGCTCATTAATAAGGGCATAGAGTTTGCCAAAAACGGTGCGAACACTGCGCACACCACTAATAGCCCCAGCCAGCCTAAGGCGACGCTAACGCCCACGCCCTCTAAGGTTTTGCGCCAGATACGCGCGGCGAATGATTCCCGGCTAATCATAAGTCACCCGTGGGTCGGCTAAGGTGTAACAAAAATCCGCCAACAAATACCCTACCAAAGTTAAAAAGCCGCTGACCCAAGTAATCGACAACACCAGTTCACGGTCACGGCCTTTTACGGCTTCCACCGCCAGTTGGCCCATGCCGTCGATACTGAAAATATTTTCGACAATCAACGACCCCGCCAACAAACTCGGCAATAAGCCCGCTGATAAGGTAATCAGCGGCAACAAGCTATTGCGGAACACATGCCGCCATAATACATCCGATTCCGCCAAACCTTTGGCGCGGGCGGTGCGGGCATAATCGGAGTTCAGGTTTTCGAGGATAGAGGTGCGGGTTAATTTTGCCAATGCCGCAAAACCGCCATAAGATAGGCAAATTACGGGCAACACCAAATGCCAGATCCTATCCAGCAAAAAACCCCGCACAAACCCCGTGGCTTGCCAATGCGGCAAAAACGGCATGTCCTGGGCTTCGCGGCTGCTGATACCTGCGGTTGGAAACCATTGGAAATGCTGGACATTGGCAAAAAAACCCAATAACAACACGCCCGCCAGCATGGTCGGTATCGACCATAACGCCAACATCGACATCCCCGCGCCGACATCAAACGCGCCGCCACGGCGGGTTGCGGATTTCATGCCCACCCACAAGGCAATCGCGTAAGTGCAAGGAATCGTGACCAGATTGAGCAATAAGGTAATCGGGATGCGTTCTGCCAATATATCCGACACGGGCCGCCCGTATTGGAAGCTGGTGCCCAAATCCATACCTTTGCTAAACGAAAACTCGCCGTGCTGGCCTTGGGCATCGGTGACAAAACCTATTGGCGACACGTTGTTCAACCAGCGCAAATATTGCTTATGCACAGGCTGGTCTAGGCCGTAGCGTTTGTTGTAATAATTGAGCATAGCCTGTTTTTCTTGCGGCTTCATATCCATGCCGCCAATTAAGGTTTGCGCACTGATACCCCCCGGCGACATCGCCATCACCGTAAACACCAGCACGGTAATCCCCAGCAAAGTAGGGATCATTAACAACAAGCGCCGGATAAGATAAGTCAGCATGGGCGCATCCTATTATTGGGTGTATTTTTGCTGGGCTTTAGGCACATAGTTTTCCTGTGGCAAAAAGCCCAAGTTTAAGCCCAGCTTGGTCATTTGCAGGTTGTGGATGCGCTTATCGACAAACAACAAACTTTTGCGGCGCATTAAAAAAGTGTAGGGCTGGTCTTGGTATATAAGGTGTTCGGCTTGTTGCCATAAGGGCATACGCTCGGCTTCATTGACATTGCGGCGGGCGGCATCGATGAGTTTATCCAAGGCCGGATTTTTATAGCCAGTAAAATTATCGCCTTTGCTTTGTGCTTGCGAGCTATGAAAAATTTGGAACAAATCGGTTTCTATGCCGCTAGTCCAACCCAAGGTAATCGCATCAAAATCTTTTTTGTCGATATTTTCCAGCATCACTGGCCATTCTTGCGGAAACGGAATCATCCGCACCCCAGCGCGGGCATATAAATCTTTTAGCAACAACACCATGCGCTTGGTGTCTTCATTCGCCTGAAAATACGTCAGCTTAAATTCAAACGGCTGGCCTTTGCCATCTTCCAACACGCCGTCTTGGTTGCGGTCTTCATAACCTGCTTGTTTTAACAAATCCTTAGCTTTGTCAATATCAAACGCATACGGTGATAAAGCCGGATCGTGTTGCTTGCTGGTGGGGCTGAACGGGCTAAGCGCAGGTTCGGCATAACCCAAAAACACATCTTTAATAATGCGGCTGACATCGGTCAGATAGGTCATTGCCAAGCGCACGCGCGGGTCGGCAAAACGGGTGGGTTTACCTGCGCGTTCTTGGTTCCAGGCTATATAGCTATAACCCACCACAGGCGGCATATATTCAAAGCTTTGGCTTTTGGCGGTGATTTGCGCATCTTGCTTAAGGGTTTGGTATTCCACCGGACGGGCGCCATAAGAATCAATATCACCGTTGCGGAAAGTGGTTAGCCGCGCGCTGTCGTTTTGGATGATTTTCCACAACACCCGGTTATACGCGGGCTGCACATCACCCCAATAACGTTCGTTACGCACTAACTCGACATTGCCTTTATCGGGGGTCCACGCTTTAGGGTCGGCTAATTTATACGGCCCGCTGCCTAATAACAAACCTTTGGATTCATTAAACTGTTGCGGGTTTTTTAAATAAGGTTCGTAAAAATGTTTGGGCAAAACCCCTAAACCACCCGCTAAGGATAAGGCCTCAAAATACGGTTCTTTAAACGTAAACACCACGGTGTATTTGTCGGTGGCGTTGACGGTGGCTATTTTTTCCAAATACGCGCGTTCGCGTGGGGCTTGTATCGCATCGGTCATAATAAAGCGGTAGGAAAACACCACATCCTCTGCCGTTAGCGGCGTGCCATCCGAAAAATGGGCATCGTCACGCAGCTTAAAGCTAATCACCAAACCATCGGGGCTGATGGTCCAGCTTTTGGCAAGCAAACCTTCCCAAGCCAAGGTATCGGGATTACGCGCCAGCAAACTCTCCAACACATAACTTTGCACATTCGCCGCATACGCATCCGACGACACCAGCGGCGTAATGGTTTTAAGGTTGGTAGAAAACGCATCCACGCTCCAATCGCCCGTCGCATAATCGGGCTGGCGGCTAGCCGCAGCCGCACGCGCAAAAGCCGTGGCGACGGTTTTATCGGCTACCGGATTGGCGGCGGCTGTGGCTACAGGCCGCGCTGCAACTGCCGTGCGCAAATCGCGCATATCTTTGGCTTGTTCGGATAACGCGGTTTGCATCTCGCTCAGTTTCAGCCATTGCCTATCGATTTGGTACATCGACAACACCAGCAACACAATCAGCAAGCCCAATAGGCCAAACAGAGTCCAATCTTTAAGGGTGAGTTGATTTTGCATAAATTCAGAAGGGATTATGGTGGTTTTAACAGCCGCACAGGCATCAAAGGTCAAGCCGACAAAGTGCTGGACATCACTAAAGCTATCAGTGATACTTCCGCGACTTTAATCTCATGAATGACAGGTATTTGAGGCGTTTCAAGCCGTCTTGATGGGGTTTTAACATTATAACAACTAGCCATTTAAATAATAAGGGGAAAGACCTATGGGATTCATGCAGGGGAAACGAGTTTTAATCGTCGGTTTAGCCAGTAACCGTTCTATTGCTTGGGGTATCGCGCAAGCCATGCACCGCGAAGGCGCCGAGTTGGCGTTCACCTTCCAAAACGAAAAATTGCAAAGCCGCGTCGAAGAAATGGCGGCACAATGCAATTCCAGCAT
The DNA here is from genome assembly GCA_013140465.1 of Methylococcaceae bacterium. GTDB lineage: Bacteria > Pseudomonadota > Gammaproteobacteria > Methylococcales > Methylomonadaceae > Methylobacter_C. Next base: position 4,089 of record JABFST010000020.1, on the reverse strand, counting down.
CGTCCTGGAATGTGATGTCAGCATCGATGACCACATCGCCAACGTGTTTGCCAAACTCGCCGAACACTGGGATGGCTTGGATTGCATCGTCCATTCCGTCGCCTTCGCCCCACGCGATGCCCTCAACGGCGATTATGTAGACGTAACCACCCGCGAAAACTTCCAAGTCGCCCACGATGTCAGCTCGTACAGCTTCACCGCCTTAGCCAAAGCCGGACGCGCACTGATGCAAGGCCGCAACGGCTCTTTGTTGACCTTAACCTATTTAGGTGCAGAACGCGCCATCCCCAACTACAACGTCATGGGTGTCGCCAAAGCCAGCCTAGAAGCCAATGTCCGTTACATGGCAGTCGCCTTAGGCGCAGAAGGCACCCGCGTCAACGCCATTTCCGCAGGCCCCATCAGAACCTTAGCAGCCTCCGGCATCAACGACTTCAAAGCCATGCTCAACAAAGCCTCAGACACCGCGCCGTTAAAACGCAACGTCACCATAGAAGAAGTCGGCAATGCGGCGGCATTTATGTGTTCAGATTTGGCCTCAGGGATTACGGGTGAGATTACCTATGTGGATTGTGGGTATAACATTGCGGGGTTGGCTTCGTCTTCTTGAGGGGTTGGGCGTAGGGCGGTTTCACTTCGTGCCCTATCGGGTCGCGGTAGCAAACCGCTATGCCCAATGCGGGATCTAGGCTTCGCTTTGGTGGATTGCTAACGAGGCTGTGAAAGTATTCCAAACTTAGGCAAAAAATTGATTTTTCGACGGCTAAGAATTAATGACTTACGGCGTATTTTCCGCTGTTTTTAGTGATTATTGGCAATACTTTCACAGTCTCAAGCGCGATACACCATACAGTGGTACGCCCTTACGGGTTACTTTTAAACACACGGCGTAGTAACGTCTCACTAGTTAAGCTTTGTACCTCACTCAAGTAATGATGCTGAGGAGTAATCGATGCCTGATTTTTGATGAAAACTTGCCATCAAAATTGGCCGCATAGTAAAGCATAAGTAAAAACTAAATAATGAACACCATTCTTAACGAGTACAAAGTACCTACAAGAAAAAAGTTAGATTATAAATTAAATATCCCTCACATAATAAAGTACATGGGATCAAAAAGAGAGCTTGTAAGAGACATAGTTTATACCATAAATGAAATATATGAAGGGGAAGCCATATGTGATTTATTTGCAGGTACTAGCATTCTAAGTGGTGCTCTTGGTCAAAATGTTAGTATGTACTCAAATGATATTCAGGAATACTCTGCTATCTTAGCAAAAACCTACCTTGGTAATTACAATTGGAAAAAATTTGAAGGATTAATAGAAGATCTTATTACTGTAGCTCAACAGCATGTAGATAGAGTTCACCAACACTATCCAAACTTGCAATTTCCTTACGAATTTGAACAAAGTTTAAATGAATTTAATACTATCGAACAACAACAGCAGAAGTTAATTTATCTTGATTTTAAAGATGTTGGACATCATCTTTTTATCAAAAACTACTCAGGAACTTATTGGTCATTTGAGCAGTGCCTTTGGATTGATGCATTAAGGGTCGCCGCTGAGGAGTATTCTAAGACTCCTGTTTACTACCCTATACTTTCAAGCTTGATGTTTGCAATGGCATATAATGCGCAAAGCACAGGACATTATGCCCAGTATAGAGACGCTAATAATACAGATTCAATGAATGATATAATTATTTATCGTAAGAAAGAAATACTACCTTATTTTAAAAGTAAGCTTACGGAGCTAATAGAATCATTAGGTAAAAATGACTTTAAACATATAGTAACTTCATTAGACTATCGTGAATGCTTAGATAATCTTCCCACTGGAGTATTAGTATATGCAGATCCACCTTATGCCTTTGTGCATTATTCTAGGTTTTATCATGCTCTAGAAACTCTGGTTAAGTATGATTACCCCGAAGTTTTGTTCAAAGGTCGCTATAGAAGTGATCGTCATCAATCCCCTTTTTGCAAAAGAACAGAGGTACGAAATGCTTTCAGAGAAATGTTCATCAGGGTTAAACATAAAAGTGCAAAAATCATCTTGAGCTATAGCGATACTGGTATGATAAGTGTTGAAGATATATTAAATATAGCACAGAACTCATTGGGAAATAAATATGATGTGTTTACAAAATATACTGATTATACTCACAGCACAATGGGACGGGTTAAAGACAAGTCTAGAAAAGTAAAAGAATATTTGATTGTTGGAAAGCCAATATAATAATGACTAGCGAAATAGATTTTACAAAAGTTCGAACATCTTGGACTAAATATGACGTAGTTCAGGTTATGGAAGTAATTTATGATAAAGAAACTCTTTATAAATTTATAAATAAAGAGGCCGGTATTGATGAACCAATTCTTAAATCTTTTCTCGGAATTAAGTCATTAGAGGAACCATTGCCTAACTATTGGCTTGAAATTCAAAACTATCCAAATGAAAAACAATTATTTGCTTTATTTGCAGTGATTTTCACACATGGAGAAATAGTTCAAAAATTTGCCAATCAATATTCGAAAGGAAATATGAAAGGTATATTTGAACTTGAGAATGGAAAGCAATATACCAATGTTAGAAGTGCATTAATCGAATCGGGAGCAGCTACCCCAACATATAGGCGAATGAAAAGTGTCCCTTATGATTTTTCACCAATTTTTCAGAATTTCGAAGTAGGAAAATTATTTAAGCAAGTTTTAGAAGAACGTATTTCAAGGCTAACAAAAGTTAGACTGTTAGAATCTGATTTTTATGATATTTGTTATATCAACAATTTTCATAAAGCGTTAAGCCTTACTGAAACTGAGTTTAAATCATGGTTAGAAGGCATAAAAAAACATGAAAATAGTTATATTGATAGTGTTAAAATAAAAAATTTTTTCTCAATAGAAGAAGTCAATATTAATCATATAAAACATGCAAAAGAAGTCTATTTTTTAGGTGAGAATGGAGATGGAAAATCATTGATTCTTATGGCTATTTATCTGGCTTTCAATAGGTATTATATTCTTAATTCAACAGACAAAGAAGAAACAGGAAAGGCTATTGATATTATTGATAAAAATAATAACATAGAGTTAATAGGTATTGATAGTAAAAATAAAACCTATGATAGTAAAAACACTGGTTTTTTGAGTGATTTTTTTGCATATGGGACGCATCGAGGTAGATACTCAACAGATAATGCTGAAAAATATGGCTTTATGTCTCTTTTCGATAGTGATCAAACATTAACAAACCCCATTTCCTGGTTAAAAGATAAGAGACTTTTGGAGTTAGAGAAAAATAGAGATTCAATAGACAATAGCTTAACTGAATCATCTAGTTTTTTCTCTATAAAAAACTTAGAAAGATTGTTTTACGACCTTCTTGAAAGAAATGTGAATATAAACATACATGGAAAAGACGTAGTTTTTACTGAGAAAGGGACTCAACTTACATTTGACCAGCTTTCGGAAGGCTACAAAAGCATTATAATATTTGTTGTTGACTTGCTTAGTCGCCTCCAGATGAGTCAACCAGAAATTGAAAATATAAAGGACTTACATGGAATTGTTTTAGTTGATGAAATTGATTTGCACTTACATCCTAAATGGGAAAGAGTGTTAGTAAGTAAATTAAGATCGTTATTCCCCAATGTGCAATTTATGTTTACAACACATAGCCCAACCATTATTCAAGGAGCGTCAGATAATGCAATAATCTATAGAGTTTACAGAAATTCTGATGATGGAAAAACAAGAGTAAGTGATCCCTACTTTAGAAAAGATTTAAATCATTTAATGATTAACACTTTAGTAACATCGCCGCTATTTGGCTTAGAAAACTCAAGGTTAAATCCAAAAGATGATTATTCTGATACTAGTGAAGATTTTCTTATTTATAAAGTTTTTAAAAAGCTAAAACAGGAATTAGATAAGCAAAAAACAGCAGGTAAAGAATTTATTTCTGATATTGACATAGATAATTAAATTCAAAAAATTTTGGATGAGGAATTAACGAGTCATGATTAAAATAATAAAAGATTTGTCTGTTATGCATATTAAGCAAAGCAGGTTCAGGAGAAATT
>JABFST010000231.1 GCA_013140465.1 Methylococcaceae bacterium | reverse complement strand
ATTAAACAGATTGAAGTGTCGAAAGGGGCTTCCCGTTTAAGCTGGGACAGTTTGGGTGTCGTTCGCTGAGCGGAGTCGAAGCGAATCCCGCCGCCGGCTTCGACTCCGCCGCCGGCTTCGACTTCGCTCAGCCAACGGCTCCTCAGTCCCGCTTTAAGTGAGTAGCCGTCGAAAGGTAACTGTCCCCAGTTAATGGTGGCTTATTGGCTGGGGCGCGTGGCCCCCGCCCACTACGGCGGCTAAGGTATGGGCGTGGCGGGCCGCTAATGTAAATAGGCAGGGACTAGGTTGTAAACTATATCTTCCATGCGGGAAAAGGCAATTTCCTCGTCTGGTTGGCTTAGCAAGATCATCAGCACTATCCATTTGAGTTTTTCGACCGAAATTTCCTCATGTTCCAAGGCCATCGCCCGGTCTATCACAATTTCCCGGTTGCTGGTGTTTAAAATGCCGCTGTTCTCCAGGAACATAATCAGGTTGCGGCATTCCATATCCAGTTTGGCGATTTCCTGCGGGCAGAAAATACGGAAAGCCGGCGCGACCGTGGGCCTGATGGCGCGTTGCAAGCTTAAGGAATCCAGCCAGTCAAACGCCTTGTTGACTTCGTAGGATTCAAAACCTGCCGCCAGCAATTCTGTCCTGATGACATCACTATCGGGAAGCAAATCCATTTCATCTTCCATATAGTTTTCAAATAAGTACATCAGCACATCAAAAATATTTTCTTTCATAAGTCTATTCGCGGTTTTAAATTATTTTACTCTCACATAACAACCGCCAGCGGTTGCTTCGATATAACCTTGCAGTTCTAAAATAAGCAGCATTGAGGAAACCACTTCCACCGATTCGCCCAAGTTTTCGACTAAGCTATCGATAGATGTGGGGCTAAACATGACACGATTCAATAATGTTTGTTGCTCTAGGTCAAGTGTTGATTGTCCGGTAATCGGGGTAAAACTCTCATCTTGTTGATAATATTGATTTAATTCTTCAAGAATATCTTGCGTCGTCTCAACCAGCTTTGCGCCTTGGCGGATGAGTGCGTTACAGCCACGCGCCAAAGGATTTTGGATAGAACCCGGGATCGCAAACACTTCGCGGTTTTGCTCTAAAGCCATGCGTGCGGTGATTAACGACCCGCTTTCTATCGCGGCCTCAACCACTAACAAGCCTTGGCACAATCCGCTAATAATGCGGTTGCGGCGCGGAAAATGGTTGGCTTTGGCGAGTGTGCCGGGCGGAAATTCGGAAACCATCAGCCCCGTGTTGACTATCTCTGTCGCCAAGTCTTTATGGCGTGCCGGATACACCCGATCTAAGCCCGTGCCCGCCACGGCAATAGTGTGGCCTTGTGCGTGCAATGCGCCGCGATGGCTGGCGGCATCTATGCCCAAGGCCAAACCGCTGGTGATGACAAAGCCTTGTCGGCTGAGTGCTTGGGCAAATTCAAAAGCCGTTTGTATGCCGAGTTGTGACGGGTTGCGGCTACCCACGATGGCAATTTGTGGCAACGCTAACAGTTCGGGCTTGCCCCTGACAAACAGCAACGGCGGCGGGTCGGCTATTTCTTTAAGTTGTGCAGGGTAGCGGGCATCATGAAAGGTAATGACGGCGTTATTGGCTAGCGACAGCCACGCCAAATCATAATCCAAGGCACTTTGGTCGGGGTGTTTTAGGGCTTGAACAAGTTCGCTTTTTAAGCCCAAGGCCGTCAGTGCGGCACTGGATTCGGCATAAAGTTGGGCGGGCGTGTGCGTTTGCAGCAAGTGCATAAACGTGCGGCAACCAATGCCAGGCGTCCGTAACAGCGATAGCCAGGCGGTCAAATCATCGTCAGTGGGCGTGGTGGTGTTCAGGGGGTTTTTACGGTGTCTAAGATGTGTATCACCCTCGTGGTGTTCATAACCAGCGCATAGCTGACGCGCTCAAAGGGGCGGAATACCATAAGCTTGCCCGCTGTTTCATCGGGCAATTTAATAAATTCGTTTTTCTGCGGGCTAAACGGATCGGCAACTGTTTCGCCTTTTTGGTAGATTGCCAGTTCATGGCCTACCTTCATGCCTTCGCGCTTGCCTTTGTCTATTACCACGACATCATAAATGCCGATTTGGGATACGCCGCCCAATACACTAATGATGCTGCCTTGTATGGGTTTTTCGGGAGGTCTTGGAAAATAGCTTAAAACAAATTCTTCATCGGTTTTGGGCATAATGCGGTCGCCCTTGAGGATTTCACGCGCCGATTTAGTCACGATCAGGGTGGCAGGATCGCCTGTTTGTTGTAATTGGGTTTCTGCAATAAACTCAGCCTCATAACCTAACACTTCGTTGGTTTCTGGGTTGTGGTAAGTGCTGCCAGGACGGTAAATGGTATAAAGCTGGGGGCTGGCACTCGTGACTTTGCGCACATAAACGCGGTCGCCCGCCCCTGCAATCAGATGTTCGCCCGCAATGTCGATCACATAAGACGCTTGTTCCAGCTCATGTTCGGCCACCACTTTGGGCGAACCCAAATACCGTGCTATCGCGGTGTTAGGGATGAATTCCACCGCTTGTTTGATTAAGGTTTGGCGGATACAGGGCAACACTTTGCCGTCTTTAGAGATGGCAAATTCCGTGCGCCCGTTTTTAATGTCATCGGCACTTAAAATACAGGTGCTGTCCGATGCGGGTGCGGCGCTCGTTTCTGGGGTGTTGTTGCTGGACAAACTCAACTGCGGCTGGCCATTGACCACGGCAAAATAAAGGGTGTCGCCCGGATAAATTAAGTGTGGGTTTTGGATTTGCTGGTTTTGTTGCCATAACAAAGGCCATTGCCACGGATGGTTTAAAAACTTTCCTGATATATCCCATAAGGTGTCACCTTTAACCACAGTATATTGGTTAGGGTGCGCGGGATTAAGTTGTATGTCTTCCGCATAAGCGGTCAGGCTGATAAACAGCGTAAGCACCAAACTCGAGAGTATTCTAAAAGCCATGTTGAATCCTGAGGGTCTTTTTTAGTCGTTAGCATTCAAAGTTTATAGGAATTCATATAGAATTCCAGCATTCAATTATTTTTAACGGAGAGTTTGTTGGCTATTTTAACTATTCTTGAGTTTCCAGACGACCGCTTGCGCAAAAAAGCCTTACCCATAAAAACCGTCGATGACAAAATCAGAAAATTGGCGGATGACATGCTGGAAACCATGTATGCCTCTAAAGGCGTAGGTTTGGCGGCGACCCAGGTGGATGTCCACCAATGTCTGATTGTGATTGATGTCAGCGAAGAAAAAGATGCGCCACTGTTTTTAATAAACCCGCAAATTATTGAAAAAGATGGCGTTAAAGAATCTGAAGAAGGCTGTTTGTCGGTGCCGGGGTTTTTTGAAAAGGTCAACCGTGCCGAACATATTCGCGTCAAAGCCTTGGACAAACAAGGCCAGCCGTTTGAATTTGAAGCCACCGAATTGCTGGCGGTATGCGTGCAACATGAAATGGACCACCTTAACGGCAAGCTGTTTGTAGACCATATTTCCTCATTAAAAAGACAACGTATAAAAAAGAAAATGGAAAAAATCCATAAAATGGAAAAAAGTTAATCATGAAGATTATTTTTGCAGGAACGCCCGAATTTGCCGTCCCCAGCTTGCAAGCCTTGCTGGCATCAGACCATGAAGTCTGCGCTGTTTACACCCAACCCGACCGCCCCGCCGGACGCGGCAGGCATCAACAAATCGGCCCGGTCAAAGCCTTGGCCTTGCAGCACCAAATCCCCGTTTTGCAGCCCTTAAGCCTAAAAACTGACGCTGACTTACACACCTTGCTGGCGTTTAACGCCGACCTAATCGTCGTCGTCGCTTATGGCATGATCTTAAGCCAAGCCGTGCTGGATGCACCGCGCTTAGGCTGCATTAACGTCCACGGCTCGTTGTTGCCACGTTGGCGTGGCGCCGCACCTATCCAACGCGCCCTGATGGCGGGTGATGCCACTACCGGGGTCACGATTATGCAGATAGTCCGCAAACTCGATGCGGGCGATATGCTCCATAAAGAACACTACACTATCCAAGCCACCGACACCGCCAGCGACTTGCACGATAAATTGGCGCAACTAGGGGCTATCGGCTTAAGCAAAGTGCTGGAGCAAATTGTCCTAGGCACGGTACAGGCCGTCCCCCAAGATGAAAGCTTGGTCACTTACGCCGAAAAACTCAGCAAAGCCGAAGCCGAGCTGGATTGGACACAAAGCGCCCAGACTTTAGCCTTAAAAGTGCGCGGACTCAACGCTTGGCCCGTCGCCCAAACCCTGTACCAAGATAAAGTCTTGCGGATATGGCAAGCCGAAGCACTGGCTATTGACACGCTGTTAACGGCGGGTACAGTAAGTTGCCAGCACAAACACTTGGATGTAGCCACCGGAGACGGCGTGTTACGTCTGCTGGAAGTACAATTGCCGGGTGGTAAGCGTATTAGTGCGCAAGCGTTTTTAAATGCCCACCTTCTTGATGGAGTAAAACTTGGTTGAACGCCCAGTGAACATTCGATTAATCGCCGCCCGCGTGTTAGCACGCATCCTACAGGACGGACAGTCCTTAACCACCGCGCTGGAAGCCGCCCTACAAGGCGTAGAAGCCAGCAAAGACCAAGCCTTTATCCAAGCCGTATGCTACGGCGTATGCCGCCACTACCATCGGCTAGACTTTATCCTCAGCCAACTGCTGACCAAACCCATCAAAGACACCGAGCTTAAAGCCTTGGCCTTGGTGGGTTTGTACCAGCTTAGCTTTATGCGCGTCAAACCTCATGCCGCGGTGTCTGAAACCGTGCTGGCAACGGCTAAAAAACCGTGGGCGAAAGGCTTAATCAATGCCGTATTGCGCAATTATATCCGCGAACAAACCAACTTGGAGCAACAGGCCGACCACAAGCCAATAGCACAACTCAGCCATCCGGCATGGCTAATCAGCGCCTTGGAGCAGGATTGGCCCGAACACGCCGCGCAACTTTGTGAGGCCAATAACCAACAAGCCCCGCTGGTGTTGCGCGTTAATCTGGCGCGTGGCAGCCGCGAGCATTACATCGAACTGCTGGCTAAACAAGGCTATCCCGCCGTCGCCGTCGAACATTGCCCTAGCGCACTGGCCTTGCACAAACCAATCGCCGTCGAATTACTGCCCGGCTTTGCCGACGGCTTAGTGTCGGTACAAGACACCGCCGCGCAACTCGCCGCCTATTTACTCGACGTACAACCCGGACAACGGGTATTGGACGTGTGTGCCGCGCCGGGCGGCAAAACCGCGCATATCTTAGAACGCCAGCCTTTGCTGAAAGAACTGCTGGCGGTGGACATCGACCACGCCCGCCTACAGCGCGTCAGTGATGGCCTAGCACGCTTGCAACTCAACGCCCAAACGATAGTCGGCGATGCCGCCCAGCCGCAAACATGGTGGGATGGTCAGCTGTTTGAGCGGATATTATTGGATGCGCCGTGTTCGGCACTGGGCGTTATCCGCCGCCACCCCGACATCAAACTATTGCGCCGCGCCGAAGACATCCCCGTGTTACAAGCCTTGCAGCACAGCATACTCCGCGCAATCTGGCCGTTGCTGGCGCCAGGTGGCTTGTTGCTGTACGCCACTTGCTCAGTGTTAAAACAAGAAAACGAACAGCAAATCGCCGAATTTCTAGCCGCACACCCCGATGCCGCAGAACGCCCGATCAGTGCCGAGTGGGGACAAGCACGATCACACGGGCGGCAAATTCTGACGGGTGTAGACGGGATGGATGGCTTTTATTATGCGGGCTTGGTGAAGGTTTGAGATAAAATAGCCAGTACTTTAATGGAATAGCCGCGCATTGGCGGCATCAACCACCACTTTCCAAACCCAGAGTTTGCCCATGTCAGCCCCCAGCCAACGTGAATTGCTAAAAGCGTTTTTCAACAACTTGGATGATGAACCCTTAGAGCCTGATGACCCGTTTTATTATCCGTTTCTTCAAGACACAGAAGATGACCCTATCGCCATATTGGCTGAAAGCATCAGTTTTAGCCAATCCCAAAGCGTCAATTTATTCACTGGGCAACGCGGTTGCGGCAAAAGCACCGAGTTCCGGCGCTTAAGAAAACAGCTGGAAGACGACGATTGCATCGTGTTTTTGCTCGATATGCGCGATTACATGAACCTAAGCACCTCTGTAGAAATCAGTGATTTTCTGATCTCCATCATGACGGCCTTAAGTGAGGCGGTCGAACTACGCTATCAGCAAGCACCGCAAAAACGTGGTTATGTCGAACGCCTGACTGAACTGCTGACACGCGACATTAAAGTTCCCGAGATAGACATTTGCGGTATTACCGCGTCACTTAAAGAAGACCCTAGCTTTAAAAAACAGCTGCAACAAAGCTTGCAAGGCCATTTGGCAAAAATTGTTAAAGAGGCCCACGGTTTTGCCCAAGAGGTCGTGGCCCTTGTCCGCAAGGCAACCGCCGATGACAACAAAAAAATCGTCGTGTTGGTCGATTCGGTGGAACAACTGCGCGGCGTAGGCGCAGATGGCGCGAATGAAGTTTATAAAAGCGTAGAAAACCTGTTTTCTGGTCATGCCAGCAGTTTACAAATCCCGATGCTGCATATTGTTTACACCATCCCGCCGTATTTAACGCCTTTAGCCCCAGGTTTAGGGCGGTTATTAGGCTGTAATTTAGGCTGCACCTTGCCGTGTGTACATGTACAACAAAGAGATGACCTAACCCCTGATGCCGCTGGCTTAGCCATCATGCGCACACTGATCGCCAGACGTTGTCCAGTTGAAAGTTCAAGCCTGTTTGCCCAAGCGCAGTTAGATGACCTTGCTATTGCTTCGGGCGGCGATTTGCGCGAATTTTTTCGGCTAGTCCGTGCCAGTTTAATCAAAGCGAGTTCCGGCGGAATTTTTCCTGTGCCAGATGCGGTAATCCAGCGCACCTTAAACCACGCCCGACGCGAAATGTTGCCCATTGCTGAAGACGACAAAGTTTGGCTGAAAAAAATACACACATCCAAAACCGCCGAACTCACTGCTATAGAAGAACTCCCCACCTTGGCGCGGTTTTTTGACTGCAAACTGGTGTTGAATTACCGCAATGGCGAAGATTGGTACGATGTGCACCCGTTAATCCGGGATGAAGTCAGACGCTAAGCATGTCCCCCGAACGCCTATTAACCGCCGAAGAAGAAAACCAATGGCAAGAGCTAAGCCGCCATATTGAATGGGCTAAGCGCTTTAGCCTGATCGTGTTGTTTGTTGAAGATAGCTTGCTGGCGGCGGTGTTTTTGCAACGCTTACAACAGCACATACAAGGCCGGGTCAGCAAGCTGCATATCATCAAACCCAGCCAGCCGGACAACTTGGCGGCGTTTGTGTTTAAGGAACTGCGGCTAGGGCAAATCCCCCATGCGCTAGTCCCCCGCTGGCTAGAGCTGCACCAGCACCGCACCCCCGATTGGCAACGCGCCATTGATAATTTTTTCGCCCGCTTTAACGAACGCCGCGACCTTATCCGCCGCGATTACCCTTGCCCGTTTATCATTCTATTGCCCTTGGCCTATAAATCGCGCTTACGCGAAATCGCCCCCGATTTATGGTCAGTACGCACGTTTACCGACGAACTGCATCCTGCCCCGCCTGGCCCGCCCACACCGCTACCGCTGCCAGCCTTAGTCGCCGAGCCTATCGTCGCCACGCTAGACGTAGACGCACTAGCCTTAAAAGAACCCGCTATCCGCGAATGGCAGCGCGTAAAAGGGCTGGTTATGGCGGATAGTGAAAGATTTTTGGTGCTGAAAAATGCCTATGATGCCGCTTTTGACGCGGGTTTTTATCCCTTGGCCTTGGGTTTGGCACAGCAGTTGGTGGGTTTGGCTGATAAGCTGTTAAGGCTAGAAGGTGACGATGTTATCAACATACAAAATATGGGTGTTGCATTAGATCGCCTAGGGGAAATACAAGAAGCCACAGGCCATTATGAAGAAGCTTATCAAGCTTATAAGCAGAGCGAACAACTGTGGCGTGCTTGCTTAGGCCGCGAGCCTGAGAATGCCTATGCTTTGCGGGCATTAAGTGTGTCGTTAGAGAAAGTTGCGGATATAGACCGAATTTTAGGCCGTTATGATGCCGCAATCATGGGCTACCAAGACAGTTTGCAGTTACGCCGCGAATTACTTACCCGCTTGGGTGCTACGCCTGAGGTGTTGCGGGATTTAAGTGTTGCGTTAGAGAAAGTAGCTGATATGGACGCAATATTAGGACGCTTTGAAGCGGCTTTAACCGGCTATAAAGAAAGTTTGCAGCTACGACGTGAATTACAAGTTCAGTTAGGTGACATACCGCATGTGTTACGCGATTTAAGTGTTTCCTTGAATAAAACAGCAGATGTTGAGCAACGCTTAGGTCGTTATGAGGCTGCCCTAACAAGCTATAATGAAAGCTTGCAACTAGACCGTCTGTTACAAACCCGCTTAGGCGACACCCCGCAAGTGTTACGCGATTTAAGCGTTTCATTGAATAAAACCGCCGATGCTGAACAGCATTTAGGCCGTTATGAAACCGCCTTAACAGCTTATAACGAAAGCTTGCAATTACACCGCGTGTTACAAACCCGCCTAGGCGACACCCCGCAAGTATTACGCGACTTAAGCGTTTCGTTGAATAAAACCGCCGATGTTGAACGGCATTTAGGCCATTATGAAGCCGCCTTAGCAAATTATAACGAAAGCTTGCAACTCTTCCGCGAACTCAAAGCCCGCTTAGGCGACACCCCCGAAGTGCTGAGGGATTTAACGTTTGCCTTACAAAAACTAGGCGATTGCGAAACCAACCTAGGCCACACATCAGCCGCTTTAGCCGCCTATCAAGAATGTTTGCCGCTATTGGAGCGCCTACAAGCCACCCTAGGATATGACCAATACTCAAACCGCATTGCCGACATCAAAGCCAAAATGTCTAGCTTGTAGTGTGTGTTTAGCAATGTGGGAGCGTTTTAGTCGCTCCCACAACAGCTTTGTCCGCGCCTATATTGATGGCTTTAGCCTAAGCCTCGGCATCATGGTAACTGTCCACCAGCTTTTTGGGCGTATTGGGCAACATGCCATAAAAGCCTAGTTTGTGGCGTAGTACGTTGCGGCTAATGTCCAATAAGCGTGCCGTTTGCACTTGGTTTTTTTCGCAATATTCAAATGCCACGCGGATGACGGTTTCTTCCAAAATTTCAAACAACTTGGGTGGGGCTTGTTCGTACAAACGTTGTAAGGCACTTTCTAAAGAAGACGTGGATACCGACGGGCCATGCTCGGAAATTCTGACCCCTGATAACTTAAAATCTTCAGGCCGCAAGCGGTTGCCGGGGCAAACTAACAACGCCCTATGCACGGCATTTTCCAGTTCGCGGATATTGCCGGGCCAGTCGTAATTCAGCAAAGTCAGCTCGGTTGCAGGTGACAGCTTGACTTCGCTATAGCCTAAACGGTCGCCATAAATTTTTAAAAAATGCCGCGCCAAAGGCAAAATATCGCGTGGACGTTCACGCAAGGGGCTGAGTTGGATAGTCGCCACATTAAAGCGGTAATACAAATCGGCCCTAAAATGCGATGCCGCCACTGCCTCTTCCAAATTGACATTGGTCGCGGCAATAATGCGCACATCCACAGGCACGGGCTGTCTTGAACCCACTTTGACCACTTCGCGCTCTTGCAGCACGCGCAGCAATTTGGCTTGCATCGCAAACGGCAGGTCGCCGACTTCATCCAAAAACAAGCTGCCTTTGTTGGCGGTCTGAAACCAGCCCTCTTTGCTGGTCAATGCCCCTGTAAACGAGCCTTTTTCATGCCCGAACAATTCGCTCTCAATCAAGTTTTCACTTAAGGCGGCGCAGTTTAGGGCGCCAAACACATTGTGGCTACGCTTGCTTAGCGAGTGGATATGGCGGGCAACCAGTTCTTTACCTGTGCCGGTTTCGCCAATAATCAGCACGGTTGCATCACTAGGGGCAATGCGTTCAATCTGCTCCAACAAGCGGCGCGAGACAGGATCCTCAAACACCAAAGCGGTGGCGCGGACGGAAAGTGACAAAGAGCGTGACTGCAATTCGTCAAAGGTCAATAGTGTAGAGCTATGCTCTTCCTGACTATCGGCAAGATTACGGTCTATAAAAGTGTCCATAACGGTGTACTCGTTTGCTTAGCAAAAAGTGAAAGAACTATTCTTTCCAGAATTAGCCTTTGGGTTTAAATCTAAAACCGTAACTTCTCATTAGCGGCAGGATAAAGACCTGCGAGGTTTTAAAAACCTCGCAGGTCTGGCGCTGAGTAGTTACCTAAAGCCCACTAACAGGCAGATTCGATTAACATAAGGTATACGCGGTCACTGCCCACAGTTAAGCGGAGTACAACAGCTTTAGACCTTGTATCCTCGGTTTCATAGCCGACACGGCAACGTCTAAAGCCGTTGCACTCCAGCTATCATTGCTTAACTGTGGAAGTAGATAGCGCGGTGGGCAGCCCATCATGCCTAGCCAGTTGCGCGAACAATCCATCTTAAAAGAATTAATTTTTGTAATGAAACGCTATTATTAGATTGCCATATCTTTAAAACTGATGTAGGAATCGTGAGAGTTAAATGCACACCAAGCAACAGCCGCCCCTAAAAACCAGCTGCTGGCTCAGCACCAGCCCAGCAACACCGCTTGCTGAAAGCCATGCAGGTGGGTAACAGCCCATAAACAATACGCTTTAACTACAATGCGTTAGAATATGGCATAGCATTTGCTTATTTCAGGCAAGCATCCTTTCGGGGATGTGATTATCCCAAACGCCAATGCGGTGCTGGGCCTCCTGACTGCAAACGAATGTGTACTATTGCTGTAACTATTCAGCATCCGGGGCACAACAGCCGTTCGCTGAGCGGAACAGCCGTTCGCTGAGCGGAACAGCCGTTCGCTGAGCGGAGTCGAAGCGAACAAACCGGCTTCGACTCCGCTCAGCCTACGGTAAAGACTCCGCTCAGCCTACGGTAAAGACTCCGCTCAGCCTACGGTAAAGACTCCGCTCAGCCTACGGTAAATTTGACTTATTAGAAGTCGCTCTGAATAGTTACCTATTGCTTATAATGGCCTACCCAAGCGCGGCTCGCCCCAGCATTAAACGGCCTGTTGCCCTGGCTTTAACCCTCTTGCAAGCAACACCCTGTAAACTATCATTTGCTATCCCACAGCCCATTAAAAAGTCCGTATGAGCCTACCCCTACAAGATGCACCCCCGCGCCGTAAAACCTTTGTTTGGATCATCGCCAGCCTAGCCCTGTTGGGTATGGGCGTGGGTTATTACTGGCAATCCGCCAAACCTGTCCCTAACCCAGCCAAAGGCAAGTCCTATAAAGAGGTCGAAACGCCTGTCGCCGTTGCGGTTGCCAGTGCCACCCAAGCCGATTTTGATGTGTATTTGCAGGGCTTAGGCACGGTGACGGCCTTACGTTCGGTGTTGGTCAAGCCGCGCGTAGACGGCGAGTTAGTGCGCGTGGTGTTTACCGAAGGCCAGTATGTCCAAGCCGGGGAATTGTTGGCGGAAATCGATCCGCGACCGTTCCAAATCCAATTGCAACAAGCTGAAGGCCAGTTGATGCGCGATCAAGCTTTGCTCAAAAATGCCCAGCTCGACCAAAGCCGTTACCAAACTTTGCTGGCGCAAGATGCCATCGCCGCCCAACAGGCTGCGTCCCAAGCCGCGCAAGCCAAACAATACCAAGGCATCGTCGCTATGGATCAAGCGCAGGTCAACAGCGCCAAACTCCAGCTCAGTTACACCAAACTCACCGCGCCGATAGCCGGACAAGTGGGCTTAAGGCAAATAGACCAAGGCAATATCGTCCATGCCAATGATAGCCTAGGCTTAGTGGTGATTAGCCAATTACAGCCGATCAGCGTGGTGTTTACCTTGCCCGAAGACCAAGTGCAACCCGTGTTGCAACGCTTGCGCAAGCACCAAGACATCCGCATTGAAGCTTACGATAGGGCGGGCAAAACCCTATTGGCGCAAGGCCAGTTGGCGGCTATCGACAACCAAATCGATCCGGCGACAGGCACGCTTAAACTCAAAGCGCAGTTTGCCAATACCGACCTAAGCCTGTTCGCCAACCAATTCGTCAATATCAAAATGCACTTAGATACCTTGCCCAACGCTATCCATATTGCCACCGCCGCAATTCAGCACGATGCCGCCGGGGCGTTTGTGTATGTGGTGCAAGCCGATAAGATCGTCGCGCAACGGCGCGTGGATTTAGGCCCTACCGAAGGCGATAAGGTGGTGGTGCAAAACAATCTGGCAGTGGGTGAATTGGCGATCATCGCAGGTGCTGACCGGGTTACGGTCGGCAAAGCCGTGGATATAGCCGAACGAGATGGCAAGGCCATCGCCGCCGCCAAACCTGCCCGTCCGCTGCGAGACAGGAGTCGAGTAGTCCCCAGAAGCGATAGTGCATGTGTTTTCACGAAGCGTAGCGTAGTGAAAATGCAGGCTTTCCGACATCGCGTCGAGTCATTGCGTAACGATGTTGCATACCCCTTGTTGGGTATGCGACGAGTGGAGCAGGACGGCTGGGGCAGCCGTAGGCATTGGCGGTCGCGTGATTTTTGCCGCTTGTTGGGCAGGGATGCCCATAAAAGCTTTCGCAAAAATAGCGACTCCCCGCCGTAGCATCATGACCACTCCCGCACCGTTTAACCCGTCGCGCTTATTCATCTTACGCCCAGTCGCCACGTCTTTGTTGATGATTGCGCTGCTGCTGGTCGGCATTTTGGCATATCGGCTATTGCCCGTGTCGGCCTTGCCGCAAGTGGATTATCCGACTTTGCAAGTCGTCACCTTATATCCAGGTGCCAGCCCTGAGGTGATGACCTCAGTCGTCACTGCACCTTTAGAACGGCAATTTGGGCAAATGCCGGGGCTGACGCAAATGTCTTCGACCAGCTCCGGCGGCGCATCGGTGATTACCTTACAGTTTTCGCTAGACCTGAATTTAGATGTCGCCGAACAAACCGTGCAAGCCGCCATTAATGCCGCCAGTAATTTTCTGCCCAACGATTTGCCGCAAGCCCCGATTTACAGCAAAGTCAATCCGGCAGACACGCCGATTATGACCTTAGCCATCAGCTCGTCGGCCTTGCCCTTATATCAAGTGGAAGATTGGGTCGATACCCGCTTGGCGCAAAAAATCGCCCAATTGCCGGGCGTGGGGTTGGTCGGCATCAGCGGCGGTTTGCGGCCCGCAGTGCGCGTGCAAGTCAACCACGCGGCGTTGGCGGCGTACAATTTAAGTTTGGAAGATGTGCGCACTGCGATTGCCGCCGCCAATGTCAACCAACCCAAAGGCATGTTTAACGGCACACTGCGTTCAGCGATTATTGATGCCAATGACCAACTGCGCTCGGCGGCGGAATATCGGGCTTTAGTCGTCGCTTACCGCAACGGCGCACCCGTGCGCCTTGATGATGTCGCGCAAGTGGTAGACGGTGCCGAAAACGTGCGCTTGGCGGCTTGGGCCAACGACCAAGCGGCGGTAATCGTCACGATCCAACGCCAACCCGGCGCTAACGTGCTGGAAGTGGTGGACAGCATCAAAGCCTTGTTGCCTAAATTGCAAGCCGCGTTGCCCGCCAATATGCAGGTTGTGCCGCTGACCGACCGCACCATCACTATCCGCGCCTCTATACACGACGTGCAATTTGAGTTGCTGTTAGCCATCGCCTTGGTGGTGATGGTGATTTTTTTGTTTTTGCGCAACCTGCCCGCAACGATTATCCCCGCGATTGCCGTACCGCTGTCGTTAGTCGGCACGTTTGCATTTATGTATTTGGCAGAGTTCAGCATCAACAACCTTACGCTGATGGCCTTAACCATCGCCACAGGTTTTGTCGTCGATGATGCCATCGTGGTGATAGAAAACATTTCCCGCTATATCGAAAAAGGTTGGTCGCCGTTGCAAGCCGCGCTAAAAGGCTCGGAACAAATTGGTTTTACGATTATTTCGCTGACGCTGTCCTTGGTGGCGGTGCTGATTCCGCTGTTGTTTATGGGCGATGTGGTCGGGCGTTTGTTTCGGGAATTTGCCATTACCTTGGCAGTTGCGATCCTGATTTCTGCCGTGGTGTCATTAACCTTAAAACCGATGATGTGTGCAAAAATCTTACGCCCCGAAACTGCACCCGCACACCACGACACCGATGGACAAGGCTTCAACAAAGTCATCGCTCTTTATAGCCGTAGCCTGACCTGGGTATTGCGCCACCA
>JABFST010000308.1 GCA_013140465.1 Methylococcaceae bacterium | reverse complement strand
TGCATTTCCACAATAAAGCGTTCGCCTTGGGCGTTTTGGCAATAAATGTCAAAAATGGCCTTGCGCTCTTTGGCGGTGTTGGGGATTTTTTCAGGATTTTTAAAGCTCAGCTCAAGCACCTGGTGGTAATCCGGCAGCAATTGGTTCAGGAAGTCGATCAACAGCTCTTTGCTGGCCTCTTCGCCAAACAGCTTTTTAAAGCCAAAATCGGTGTAGGGGTTGAGGTATTTGGTCGGCAGTGCTTGGTTTTTGTTCATGGCTATGCCTTATAAAATAACACTTATATTGTAATGGGCCAGCGACGGCGACACTAACGGCGTAAGATCGGCCGATTGCAGAGCATTCTAAGGACTAGCAGACAGCCGCCGCCCCTTAAATTTCTTGGTCTTCTTTTAAGGCCACAATTTGCTCGATGGACAATTGTGTATATCGGGCAATCGTATCCAAGGAAGCTTTATCTAATAACATCATCTTGGCAATCGCGTATTTTTCTGCGTTTTTGCCTTCCTGCAAGCCTTCAAGTTTGCCTTCAAGCTTGCCCTTTTCCACACCTTCGCCAAAAGCCGTGTCCTTTACGTTCTTCACTTCCCAGTAGTCCAACAAGCTTTTTTGGTAATCGTCAAACTGCTTGGGTTTTAGGTGGGCTATCTCGGCAATGTCAAAGCCTTTTTTAAAAATGGGTTCGTTGAGTATGGCGGGGATGTGGTCAAAACTGTCCAGGTTTTTTAAGAAATAGATCCATTTGTCAAAATGCGAGCTGAGTTCGTCCGCGCTTTTTTTAAACAGCGGCATTTGTATAAACTTAAAATGCAGCTTGTCGTAAAACACGTCGCCGTCTTGGTCTTTTAGGCACACGTCACGGCGAAACTTGCTGATTTCCTCCTGCTCATCGTAAATAAAGTCGAGTATGGCGATAAAGTACACGGGCATCAGCTTAAAATCCCAGCCGCCTTTTTGGGCTTGTTCCTTAATCGGAAACGTGGAATAAAACAAGGAGCGGTCCTTGAAGTAATTGGCCTTGGCTTTCTGCATTTCCACAATAAAGCGTTCGCCTTGGGCGTTTTGGCAATAAATGTCAAAAATGGCCTTGCGCTCTTTGGCGGTGTTGGGGATTTTTTCAGGATTTTTAAAGCTCAGCTCAAGCACCTGGTGGTAATCCGGCAGCAACTGGTTCAGGAAGTCGATCAACAGCTCTTTGCTGGCCTCTTCGCCAAACAGCTTTTTAAAGCCAAAATCGGTGTAGGGGTTGAGGTATTTGGTCGGCAGTGTTGGATGTTTATTCATGGCGGGTGCGGAGCTATGCTCTATAAAATAACGCTTATATTGTAACGCGCCAGCACGCGTGACACTAAGGCTGTTTCGGCTAAGGTGGTGCAAATACGCTACAATGTCCACTACCTTTATCTACGGTCTCTGCCCATGTTCCGATTAAGCCAGTATATGCGCGAGTT
Source organism: Methylococcaceae bacterium (assembly GCA_013140465.1). Taxonomy (GTDB): domain Bacteria; phylum Pseudomonadota; class Gammaproteobacteria; order Methylococcales; family Methylomonadaceae; genus Methylobacter_C. The sequence continues at coordinate 12,876 of JABFST010000308.1, read as the reverse complement.
GATTGCGCCCACGCCGCTCAAACCTAGCCGCAAACCTGCCGCCCCTGTGGTGATCTGGAATCTGATTAGGCGTTGCAACCTAAGCTGCAAACATTGCTATACCACGTCGGCAGACATTGATTTTCCTGGCGAACTGACTACGCCTGAAATTTATGCCGTCATGGATGACCTTAAAGCTTTTAAAGTGCCAGTGCTGATTTTATCGGGCGGCGAACCTTTGCTACATCCTGACATATTCAGCATCTCGCGGCGGGCTAAAGACATGGGCTTTTATGTGGCCTTATCCAGCAACGGCACTAAAATTTCTGCCGAGAATATTGATGAGATAGCCGCCATAGACTACCAATATATTGGCGTTAGCCTAGATGGCATTGGTGCTACCCACGACCAGTTCCGCCGCGTTAAGGGTTCGTTTGACCAAGCCCTGCATGGCGTGGAGCTGTGTTTGGTTAAAGGCATTAAAGTGGGCATCCGTTTTACCCTGACTCAAGACAATGCCCACGATTTTCCTGCGCTTTTGCAATTAATGGACGATTATGACATCGACAAGTTTTATTTGTCGCACCTTAACTATGGCGGTCGCGGCAATAGAAACCGCAAGGATGATGCCCATTTTGCGCTGACGCGTGCGGCTATGGATAGGCTGTTTACGACATGTTACGAATGGTTAAAAGCGGGCAAGGACAGGGAATTTGTCACGGGCAATAACGATGCCGACGCGGTGTATTTTCTGCATTGGGTGCAACGGCATTTCCCCGCCCAAGCAGAGCATATCGCCGCCAAATTAGCGCAATGGGGCGGCAATGCCTCGGGCGTGAATGTTGCAAATATAGACAATCTGGGTAATGTCCACCCCGATACGTTTTGGTGGCATTATGATTTGGGTAATGTAAAACAACGCCCATTTTCCCACATTTGGATGGATGTCTCAGACCCGTTGATGGCGGGCTTAAAACAACAGCCACGGCCTTTAGAGGGCCGTTGTGCCAGTTGTTTTTATCAATCGATATGCAATGGCAATACGCGTGTGCGTGCGGCACAAACCACAGGCAATTACTGGGCGGAAGACCCAGGATGTTATTTGGATGATGCCGAGATTGCCGCGCCTGTGACGTAGACAGACCAACGCCAACAACAAGCCATGCGCAAACTTGAGTAAATCATCCCGCTTATAAGAATGTCCATTCTGTCAGCATCGCGGCTTGGCCTTGGGCTTGCTGGTGCTGATCCAGCAAATTCCAAATCACGGCATTTTTAATGCAAAAGCGTTTGCCGCTGCTGGCGATGCGCACGCCTTCATAAGGATACAAATACCCATTTCGGGACACAATTGCCAGCGCACGTTCACGCTCGGCCTGGTTAGGGGTTTCTGCCGACAAGCGTGACGGCAGTCGGGTAAAGTCGTCCCAACCCAACTCAAACAATTCCAATGCTTTTAGATTGGCGTAATTAAACACAGGATCTAGTGCGGTGTTGTGGGATACCAGCGCAAAAGGGGCGTAGAACAGTTGTTTAGCAAACGAGGCAGCGGATGTGCAGGGCGGCATTAAGTCTTGAGACAACCAATAGCGATAACTGTTGTTAAGCAACAGCACATGCGCCAACAAAAAATTATTTTCTTCTGTGGGGTAGTCCATAGCAAACCACTAGCGGAATCAAGCCAGAATTAAGGGCTTACGGCAGAAACAAAAAAGCCCCGAAGATCGGGGCTTTTAGAATTGTGGTGCCCAGGGGCGGAATCGAACCGTCGACACGAGGATTTTCAGTCCTCTGCTCTACCGACTGAGCTACCTGGGCTTATTATTTTGGCTTTTTGTATGGTGCCCAGGGGCGGAATCGAACCGTCGACACGAGGATTTTCAGTCCTCTGCTCTACCGACTGAGCTACCTGGGCGCACTTACAAAAGACAGCCATTAAAACCGATTGCGTGGTATTAGTCAATAAAAAAGTGCTGTTAGCGGACGCATAGGCCACCTCATTGCCCACCGTTAAGCTATGACAGCTGGAGTGCAACGGCTTTAGACGTTGCCGTGTCGGCAATGAAATCAAGAACACAATGTTGTACGCCGCTTAACGGTGGGCAGTGATAGGCCGCCCACCATTCCCTAATGGCTGCAAACTGCCGCAGCCATCCAATTTTTGTACGCACACTGCTTGTGCCATCCCCTACAGCTAGGCAAATGCTTTCAAACCACTATGCCGGATGTTGTTGCAAAATGCGTGATATGCCGCACTTTTTAATTAAGCTGCGTTATATGCCATGATTTTTGTAATGTTTTAGCCTAGTCACGATGACAAATACTAAGCACGCCAACGCCTGTAGCGGGTCAAACCATTGTAACTAGGGCAGTTTATGCGTAGGCGGTCGGATACATACCTGTAGGCTGCGCCGCATCTTCATAACCGAAGTGGTTGGCACTCGTATTGCTTTATATTAGATGATATTTATATCTTAATTCAGTTTTATTGATAATCATTCTTAACCATAAGCGATACCAGATGACTCTTTCAGCAAAATCCGTTTTATTGGCCTTGGTGCTAGGCATTATTGCTACGCCACTATGGGCCGCCAACCTCATCGACAAACCCGTCATCCATAACCCTGTTTTTCCGCTATTGGATGAAAACGGCGTGCATGTCTTAAAATCCGGCTTGCCGTACAGCACCCAAAAAAGCTGCGGCGGTTCGACTTGCCATGATTACAACAAAATCTCGCACGGCTTTCATTTTGAGCAAGGCCGCGAAGAAGCCGAAGACGATTACGGTAAAAAACGCGGTGACAACATACCCGTTTTTGGCCGATTAGGCATGAGTTCTTTAGCGGGGCCCGGCTATTTTGGCGGCTACAATTGCGTACAAGGTAGCCAAACTGGGATTTTGGCGAAAAAAGCCAATGCCGACGGCGTTAATTTTGGCGATTGGGGGGCGGCAGGTTTTCTTAAAGCGTGCAGTTCTTGCCATTTGGGCGGAGGTTGGGAAGAAAAAGACCGTAACGGCAACCGTTACGACCTGATGCCCGACGATAAAATTGCCGCGAATGACGGCGATTATTATGAGCGCGACAGCACCTCGGCCACCGGACTTAAACGCTGGGACTGGAAAGCCAGTGGTGTGCGCGAGATTGATTGCTTGGGTTGCCATATCGATTTTTCCTCGCTGACCAAATTTCCTAGCAGCAATCTAGGCAAAAATGATGGCTCGGATAAAACCTCGGATGCTTACACCCATTGGGGCATGTTGCAAGACAGCCAATTTATCCAAAAAGGCTTTTTCCGCTACTCCAACTCAGCGATGCTGGAGTTTTTAAACCTACGCCCCGACTTGCCTGCTGGCTTGCAACTACTGACTGTAGACCGCACCATAACGCCCAAAACAACCGCGCCTAACTATACCTTAAACCTTAACGAACAAGGTCAACCCAAACTGCTGTGGAACAAAGACGCGTTTGATGCCAATGGCAATGTTGCCATGCCCATGTATTATTTCCCTAACAACGACAACTGCATGATGTGCCATTTGGCAAGTGCGGGCATTAACCGTATATCCTCGGGCAAAGCCAATGGCAGCCGTCGGGGCTTTTATGGCTTTGGTGTGGAATCTGAACAAAAACTGAATCCCGATGGCAGCCGCGTCAACGATTTTAAAGATGATGTCCATAAAGGCAAAGTCTGGGTGCATGACAACGGGGTCAGCCGCGAAATCCAAAATTGCAATGCCTGTCATGCCAAAGATTATTACAAACAAGCCAATGATCCAGTGCCGCTGTCACCTGACCACCAATTCCTGAAAGGCAACGGCGACAGCGATGTGCGCCATGATTTGGCAAATATGGACGAGCCTTTGGCCTGTGCGTTTTGCCACGACACCGCCAAAAACCCTGCCTTACCCGCAACAGGCCAATTGACCGCAGCGGCGGCGCATTTGCAATTATGGAAAACGCGCGGCTTTATGCAAGGCTATCCGGCTACGGCTTTAAACAAAGTGGTCGATGTGCATTTTAAGACCATTGCTTGCCAAACCTGCCATATCAACAAAATAGGCTACAACAACGCTGCGGGCGGTGTGCTGCATTACCGCAACAAGCTGGATTTTGACGGCGTGATGCGCACTGTGCCTTACAAACCCTACAACCGTTATTACGCTCAAGACGTGGTCAGCGGGCGCATCTTATCACGCTACGAAACCCAATCGGTGTTGTTAAGAAAAACCGATGCGGCGGGCAAGGCTTACGGCACTATCATAGACCCTGCCGACGGCACGACGGAATTGGGCAAAGTCTCATTGAACGCCCAAGGCCAATTAGGCGATCCAGGCGACTATGCCAGCTACAAGGGCTTACAAAAAGCCTATAACAACTATTTGGTGAAAAAAGGCTATAGCAAACCCGATGTACGCCTGATTTATACCGAAACCAACGAGTATTACTTTAACCACGAGACTCGTCCGGCGATAGAAGCCGTACCTTGTGGCGATTGCCATGCGAAAAGGGATGACGGCAGCTATAATCCGGCGGTATGGGATCAAGGCTTGTTTGGCACGAAAAAGCTGATTACCTTGGCGACCTTACCCGACCGTAAATTAGTCGATGAAGGCGTGTTTGTACTGGCAAAACCGTATCTGCATATTGATGATAAAGGCAATATTGTTGAAAACGCCGCCGAAGTGCTGGAGTTTACCAAAACCACCAACCCATCGATGTCTCTGTTTAGTGCCGAAACCATACGCGAAACAGGCGGCAGCCTTAAAATTGCCACCGCCGCGCAAGCCGCTAAATTTACCCGCATCACCGAAGCGGCAGCCAGCAAGCTCAGCACTAGCCTAAAAAGCCCAGAATGGCTGGTGTTCAGCAATGTGGTCGGGCATGAGTCCTTACGCAATCTGGCCATTATTATGCCCAACATAGCCGCTACCGCGAGTGTCGCCGAAAACACCCGCATCCAAGTACAAACGCGTGCCGCTACGGACGTAGACCTTAAGCAAGCGAAAAAAACAGGCATTAAAAAATTGGCGACGGATATTTACACGATTAGCGTTAAAGACAGCCAACACGTCGTCCAAAAAGTGCTGCGTAATGGCGACGTGGTGATTAAGCTGCCGTATACCGGTACTCAGGCCAACGCCAATAAAGTGTCTGTAGTCTATACCACTAACGGCAAAACTTGGGCCAAACTAGCCGCCGCCAACAAGCTTTATTTTGCACCTTCAGCCACCGCTAGTGGTGGCTTTGTCGCCTTTAAAGCCACTGCGGCGCAATATCCCAAACTGATGGGAGGTTTTGCGCTGGCAGAATAAGCTAAGCGTCACCCAATAAAAAAGCCCCGATGCTGTTGGCATCGGGGCTTTTTGCGTTTTAGGGGCTAGGCGTGTCCGTTTCGGCATTATGCGGCTGTTGGACACGCGCAATATGCCGGGTCCACTTTTCACCCGAAGCCCCCAATATTTCCTGCATTTTGAAAAAATATTTTTCAATCATCTCTATAGGGCTGTTGTCATCTAGCTTGAACTCAACTTCGCGCTTTAAATCCATTAGGGCGTAATAAGTGGTGCGTTCATGAATCCAAAGTTCCGCTGGTTTCCTAATGCCTTCAATTGACGTGACCACGCCTATCGAGGTTGAAACCAGCACAATCAGTACATTAATGCTGGTAGTGTATTCAGGAAACTTGAGAGCCAATCCCGCCAGCAACGTTGAAAATGCCGTTAATATAAAAACCGAATACCTCAAATTCCGGTACAGGATTTTGTGTTTATTTGAATCATCCCTAAAGCTGTTGATTTTGTCTTCCAGCTGATGCAGCAAATAATCCCGCTTGTTCATGGCTTACTCCGGTTTGGGCAAAGAGGGTACAAATTTAGTAACTATTCAGCATCCGGGGCACAACAGCCGTTCGCTGAGCGGAACAGCCGTTCGCTGAGCGGAACAGCCGTTCGCTGAGCGGAGTCGAAGCGAACAAACCGGCTTCGACTCCGCTCAGCCTACGGTAAATTTGACTTATTAGAAGTCGCTCTGAATAGTTACCAAATTTATAAAGAATGCGTTATGCCAGTTTTATGTAACTTATCATTAGCGGCAGGATAAAGACCTGCGAGGTTTATAAAACCTCGCAGGTCTGCCGCTATTGCCTACAATTAATGAGAAGTTACAGTTTTATTTCCTGTATCTAGGCTTATTCCCTAACAGGCTTTTTATCCAACTTTCTTTGCAACGTGCGGCGGTGCATATTCAGGGCGCGGGCGGCGGCGGAAATGTTGCCGTCGTGTTGCATCAGCACTTTTTGCAAATGTTCCCATTCCAGGCGTTTGACGGATAAGGGATTTTCGCTAATCATCACCGACGGGTCGCCTTCGTTTTTGTTGAGGGCGTTGACTATTTCATCGGCATTGGCGGGTTTGGTCAAATAATGGATCGCACCTAGCTTGATGGCTTCTACGGCGGTGGCGATACTGGCAAATCCGGTCAGCATGACGATTTGGGTGTTGTCGTCTAGGGAAATCAGTTTTTGCACCAATTCCAGCCCCGATTCATAACCGATACGCAAATCGATGACGGCATATTCGGGCAAGCTTTGTTCGGCGATGGCAATGCCGTCGGCAACATTGGTGGCCACCAGCACTTCGTAGTTGCGTTTTTCCAGCGCAGATTTTAAGACGCTGCAAAAGGTCTCGTCATCATCGACGAGCAATAGGCGCGGTATGTCAATTTCAGGATTAGTCATTAGGGGTCTCTGTGTTTAATAGGGGCAGTGTTATTTCCACACACGCGCCGCCTGAGTCGCTATTGAAAAGGTTGATTTTGCCGCCTAGGCGGTTAATCGTGGAATAGGTTAAAAACAAGCCCACGCCCAAGCCGCGTTTTTTGCTGACTACGGGTTGTTTGCCCGCGAATTCGGTTATTTCGGCCGGAAAGCCCGTGCCAAAATCGCGGATTTTGATCGTGATGGTCTGCATATCCCAGCGGGCATGGAACTCTATGCCCAATTCGGGGGGTGAGGCTTCGGCGGCATTGTTTAAAATGTTGATTAACGAGTGGGTGAGCGTGCGCTCGGCAATAATCTTGGCGTTGAGCACCTCGCTGCTGACATTGGGATCGATAAAAAAGTTTAATTTTGCACCCGGCTTGTGGGTGCGCCATTGTTTGATGACATCGTCAATATAATCGGTCAGCAGGATAACGCCGCCGGATTCGGCACGCATTTCCCCAGCAGAGGCCGACATCACCGACAAGGCTTCTTTGCAGCGGTTGATTTGTTGCTGCATGATGAGGGTTTTTTGGTACAAATCGGGATAGCGGTGGCTAGGATATTCTTGCTCCAGTTCGTGGGCGACAATCGCAATAGTACCCAAGGGCGTACCCATATCGTGCGCGGCACTGGCGGCTAAAGTGCCTAAGGCGATGACCCGTTCGTCGCGCAGGGCGTTTTCGCGGGCTTCCGCCAGACTGCGTTCTTGTATGCGTAGGGTGCGGGCCAGTTCCACCACAAAAAAAGCCACCAAGCCCGCGCTAAAGACAAAGCCAAACCACATGCCAAACATGTGTAGGCTGAAATAGCTTTTGTCGTTCATCACATGCGCGTGCTGCATCATCAAATAGTGCTCCATGTCCGAGCGCAAGGCCACAGGGTCGGGCATGTGCGGCTCTATGGAAGGCAACGGGATGTTGAAAGCAATCAACATCGTATACAGCGAGGTGGTCAGGATCACCATATACCAGGCATACGCTTGGGGCAGCATGATGGCGGTGATAATCAGCGGCAGCAAAAACACCCAAGTGATGGGGTTGGACGCGCCGCCTGTCAAATACAGCAAGGCGGCAATGGCAAACACATCGACCGATATTTGCGAGAAAATTTCCAATTCCGTGACCGGGTCGTCGGTTTCCAGACGCATGGACGTGTACATATTGACCGCCGCCGTGGACAACACCACTAACCACAATTGCTGTTCAGGCAGGCGGATGTCCAGGCCGTGGACTGACAACACAATCAGCACCACTTCGCTGAGCATCATCAGGTTTCTGAGAATAAAAAGCCATTTGAGGTTTTGTCTGACGGAAATTTGGGATTTGGGCGATATGTGGGTCAGCATGTAGGTTGGCTATTGGGCAAAAGGATAGGGCTTAAGGCCGCGTAAGGCGTAAAGGGTAAAGCCACCCGCCCCTAGGGGCAAGCAGTTTTCGCCTTATACCTTAAAATCCAAGCTGCGACAATATGCCACATTTTTATTTGCTTAAGTGCTTGCTATTATTAACCTAACTTTTAAAGCCCAGACATGGGTTTTTTAGCTGAAAGTTGCGCAGTATCACTCCTAATATCCTTAAGGCGGTTTCTTTAACCGCCTTTTTTTTGTCCGCCGCTCAGTCAAAGTATCAGTCAAAGCACACGCCTGTGCCGCCTAAGCCACAATACCCCATCGGTTCTTTAGCCAGATATTGCTGGTGATAATCCTCTGCATAATAAAAGGCATCAGCTGCCGCTATCTCGGTGCTAATCAAGCCCAAACCCGCTAGGCTAAGCTGGTGCTGGTATACGGCTTTGCTGGCTATTGCCTCGTCGTACTGTTGTTGGGTATAAGTGTAAATGCCCGAGCGGTATTGTGTGCCCACATCGTTGCCTTGGCGCATCCCTTGGGTGGGGTTGTGGGACGTCCAGAACAGGCGCAGCAAATCGGTGTAGCGGGTGATGGCGGGATCATAAATCACTTTAACCACTTCGTTATGCCCTGTCAGCCCGGTACACACTTCATCATACGTTGGATTGGGCGTATAACCGCCGCTATAGCCGACCGCCGTGCTAAAAATGCCCCGATGTTGCCAAAATTTCCGTTCCGCACCCCAAAAGCAGCCCATGCCAAACAGGGCTTGTTGAAGTTGCTCGGGAAACGGCGGGGCAATCGGGTTATTATTGACAAAATGCCTGTTATTGAACGGCATCGCGGTGGCCCTGCCGGGCAAGGCTACAGCCGCAGTGGGTAAAGACAGCTTTTTTGATGAGAAAATCATGGCTTGTGGTATTTTGGTGGCAGTGTTTGGATAATAATGCAAAGCTGGCAACGAGAGCTTAGGTGCTTAGGTGCTTGGGTCGCCGTCGTGACAGCCTGAGTGTTTGGGTTTAGGCGGTGTAACCTATAGGGCTAGCGTACCCGAATTTTTGATGATAGCAAAAACGAACCTTTTAACGGGATGACCATGATAGAACAAGATGTATTACGCCGTTTTTTATTTGAAGAGTTAGGCATCCGGGGCGAGTGGGTCAACCTGACCGCGAGCTGGCAAGCCGCTAAGCAGCACCAAGTGGCCCCCGCACATGCCCAACAGCAATTGGGGCAAGCCTTAGCGGCAGTGGTGATGTTGTCGGCAACCATTAAGTTTAACGGTTCGGTTATCTTGCAAGCGCAAGGCGAAGGCGATTTAAAAGCCGTGGTGGCGCAATCTACGCATGACCGAAAAGTGCGCGGCTTAGTGCGCAGCAATGACGTTGTGCCGATAGGCCCGTTGCTGTCGATGTTTGGGCAGGGGCGTTTGGTGTTGACCATCGAGTCTGGCAATACCCAGCCTTATCAAGGTGTCGTCCCGCTCGTCGGCGATAATCTTGCCGACGCGATCCAGACTTATTTCCAGCAATCAGAACAACTCAATACCCGCTTATGGCTATTTGCCAATGACCAACACGCCGTGGGCTTGCTGCTACAAGCCCTGCCCTCTGCCAGCAAAGCCCCCAACGATTGGGAGCGCATTGAAATACTCGCCAACACCCTAACCGAACAAGAATTGCTGCAAATCGACTGCGAAACCTTGCTGTACCGGCTGTTTAACCAAGAAAAAGTGCGCGTGTTTGCCGCCGAACCCATAGCCTTCCAATGCGCGTGCGGCAGAGACAAGGTTGAGCGCACCTTACGCGCCTTAGGCCGCGAAGAGCTGGAAAGCATTTTGCAAGAACGCGCTGAAATAGAAGTGATCTGCGAGTTTTGCAGCGGCAAATACCTGTTTGACCGTATCGACATAGAAACCCTCTTCACCCAGGAGGCCGTCACCAACGTCTCGTCCACACGGCATTAATCCAGACCATGAAACGATTTTTTTTACTCTTACTGTCGCTGTGGCGGCAGCAGCTCAGACTGTATATTACTGCGGCCCTGATTGGTGCCATCATAGGCGTGCTGATATTAGCCCCCAGCTATGATTATGTGGATTCCCAAGTCCATGCCGATAGCGCGACCTCATCGGTAGACTATATGCTGGGCCAATTTAAGGAGTTACTAAAAGGCAATGTGTTCCAAAACAGCCTAATTGCCTTTTATGCCGAAATTGGCGCGATGCTAGGCTTGCTGACCATAGGCATCTACAGTTTTTTGCATCGGCGCCTAGTGCGTATTGAAGCCCTAAAAGCAGAACTCAATAAAGATATAGCCATGCTGATTTTGCAAGGCGAAGGGCCGTTTTTAGAATTTAAGTCCACATTCCGTTGGGATATTGTGCAAGCACGCACCAATCGGCAACTGGAAGGCGTTGTGCTCAAGTCCTTGGCGGGCTTTTTAAACAGCAACCAAGGCGGCACCTTGCTGATAGGCGTTGCCGACAATGGCGAAGTGTTGGGCTTGGACTACGATTACCAAACCCTTAAAAAACCCAATCAAGATGGCTTTGAACAAGTGCTGATGACCGCGATAGCCGCCAACTTGGGTGCTGATTTATGTACCCATGTCAGCATCCTGTTCCATGTCATCGGCAACAAGACCGTGTGTCGGCTGATTGTTGCGCCCGCCAACCGCCCCGTGTTTATCAGCCAAAACAACACGCCTAAGCTGTATGTGCGGACAGGCGGTGCCACCCGCGACTTAAATATTCAAGAAGCCTTAGAATTTGCGGTTATCCGCTGGAAGAGGGCCAAGTAAGCACAGCCCACGCCGCCCCAGCCTTTTTCAACAGGAGAAGGCGAACTTGAACTTATACCCACAGCACTTATGTCACTAAAAATTGCCCTAGCCCAAATAAACTTCGTCGTAGGCAATATTGCCGCCAACCTAGACCATATTGTCGCCACTGCGGCCTATGCCAAAACCGAACTCCATGCCGACCTGGTCGTGTTTCCCGAACTGACCATCACCGGATACCCCGCTGAAGACTTATTGCTGCGCCCCGATTTTATTGCCGATGCCAATAATGCCCTCTACCAATTGGCTGACCGGATCAGCGACATAGCCATTGTTGTCGGCTACCCCGAAACCGACGGCGAGCGGCTCTACAACAGCGCCGCCGTATTGCACCAAGGTGTCATCCTCGCCAATTACCGTAAACAAGCTTTGCCCAATTACGGCGTGTTTGACGAGCAACGCTATTTCACCGCCGGACAACAGCCTTGCGTGTTTGAATTTAACGGGCAATTTATTGGCCTGACCATTTGTGAAGATGTCTGGACGGGCGGCATTATCGCCGCCACCCAACAAGCAGGAGCCGAACTGGTGCTGACACTGAACGCCTCGCCGTTTAATGCCGGCAAAATCCAACAGCGCGAAGCCGTGATCTGCGCCCAAGCCAAAGCCGCAAACTTGCCCTTGGTGTACGTAAACCAAGTGGGCGGACAAGATGAACTTATTTTTGACGGCGCCTCGTTTGTGGTCGCGGCAGACGGCAGTATCGCCTTTCGGGCCGCCGAATTTGTCGAACAAACCAGCGTCGTCGAATTTATTGGCAAGCAACCGCAGCTTGCCAACTGCGCACCTTTATATCCGGCAGTTGCCAGCGAATACCACGCCTTAGTGTTGGGCATTAAAGATTATGTACGCAAAAACGGCTTTAAAGGTGCGCTGTTAGGCTTGTCGGGCGGGATTGATTCGGCCTTGGTGTTGGCCTTGGCAGTTGATGCCTTAGGCGCGGGGCAGGTTGAAGCGGTGTTGATGCCATCACGCTATACCCAAGACATGAGCAACGAAGATGCCGTTTTAGAAGCCGTTGCGTTAGGGGTCAAGTATCACAGCATCGCCATCGAACCTGCCGTCCATGCCTTTACGCAAATGTTGTCCGAGGTGTTTGCCGGCACCGCCAAAGACACCACCGAAGAAAATATCCAAGCCCGTTGCCGTGGCGTAATCCTGATGGCAATGTCCAACAAACAAGGCAAACTGTTGCTGACCACGGGTAATAAAAGTGAAATGAGCGTTGGCTATGCTACCCTTTATGGCGACATGGCAGGTGGTTTTGCCCCGCTAAAAGACGTACCCAAACTGTTGGTGTACCAGCTGGCACACTACCGTAACAGCTTATCCGCCGTCATCCCCGAGCGGGTCATCACCCGTCCGCCATCTGCCGAACTCGCCCCAGACCAAATTGATGCCGACTCCTTGCCGCCTTATGATGTCTTGGATCCGATCTTGGAACGCTATGTCGAACAAGATATGTCCGCCGCCGACATCATAGCCGAAGGCTATCGGCCCGAAGATGTCGCGCGTGCGGTCAAACTAGTGGACCGCAACGAATACAAACGCCGCCAATCGCCGCCGGGCATAAAAATCAGCACCCGCGCTTTCGGGCGCGACCGCCGCTATCCGATCACCTCCGGCTACCGTGGGCTATAGGGCTATAAGCCAAACAACTTGCCGCCCAGCCCTACGCTTGGGCGCAGGAACCCAGCTGGAATGACGCGAACCGACCCGAGCAACCGCCATGAAAGACCAGCCCTACACCTTTGACCAAATCCATATAGAAGTGGCGCGCAACGCCACGGATGACTTTAATTTGTTCCACGACAAGCACAAATGGCTGCAAATCACCCACAATCCCTTCAAAGGCCCTATCGTTTTGGGCTACCAACTCAACACTCTGATTGAATACCAAATCCGCTTGCACCGCGAAGCGCACCACGAAAACCGCATCATTGCCG
>JABFST010000482.1 GCA_013140465.1 Methylococcaceae bacterium | reverse complement strand
GCCGTAGCGGGTACAGAAACCAAAATCCGCATTCCAGTATTGGTGACTTGCGAAGTGTGTAGCGGTACGGGCGCGAAAAAAGGCTCTAGCCCAATCATTTGTACGACTTGCCACGGACATGGGCAAGTGCGTATGCAGCAAGGCTTTTTCTCGGTACAACAAGCGTGTCCTACTTGTCATGGCACGGGCAAACAAATCAAAGACCCTTGCGGCTCATGCCACGGCGAAGGCCGCGTGCAAGAAACCAAAACCTTATCGGCAAAAATTCCCGCTGGTGTCGATACCGGCGACCGCATCCGTTTGGCGGGTGAGGGCGAAGCGGGCGAACGCGGCGGCCCTTCTGGCGATTTGTACATTGAAGTGCGGGTAAAAGACCACGCTATTTTTACGCGTGACGGCGCCAACTTGTATTGCGAAGTGCCTATTAGTTTTGCGACTGCGTGCTTGGGCGATGCTATCCAAGTGCCAACACTAGACGGTGAAGTGAAACTGACTATTCCTGCCGAAACCCAAACCGGCAAATCGTTTAGATTGCGCGGCAAAGGTGTCAAGCAAGTGCGTGGCGGCCCAGTAGGTGATTTGTTATGTAAGGTCAGGGTGGAAACGCCAGTACGGTTGACGGATGAACAAAAAGCCTTGGTACAAGAGCTGAGCGCGTCTTTGTCCAACAGCGGCAAACACCACAATCCACAAGAGCATTCTTGGCTTGATGGGGTAAAAAGCTTTTTTGACAAACTGACAGGTTAAGCCATGATACGCATCGCAATAGTAGGCGCAAACGGGCGCATGGGCTTATGCCTGATTAAAGCGGCGGTCGCTGCTGAAAAAACCGCTTTGGTGGTTGCGGTCGCGCGTGCGGGCAGCCATGCCGTAGGCAAAGATATAGGTGAATTGGCGGGCATAGGCCGTTTGGGCTTGACCGTCGTTGATGATTTGGCAAGCGTGCTGGATCAGTTTGATGTGCTGATAGACTTTACCCGTCCTGATGTGTCGATGGACTATATCGAATTATGCCGCCAAGCGGGCAAAAAAATAGTCATCGGCACGACAGGTTACAGTGCCGAACAAAAAGCCACGATTGCCGCAGCGGCGCAAGACGTAGCCATCGTGTTTGCGCCCAATATGAGTGTTGGTGTTAATTTAACCCTCAAACTATTGGCTATGGCTGCCGAAGTGATGGGTGAATATACCGATATAGAAGTCATTGAAGCCCACCATCGCCACAAAGTTGACGCACCTTCCGGAACGGCTTTACGCATGGGTGAAGTGATTGCGCGTACTTTGGGGCGCGATTTAAAAGACTGCGCCATTTACGGGCGCGAAGGCCACACAGGTGAGCGCGACCGCAAAACCATCGGTTTTTCCACGATCCGCGCGGGCGATATTGTCGGCGACCACACCGTGATGTTTGCCGACGAAGGCGAACGCGTTGAGATTACCCACAAAGCCACCAGCCGTATGACTTTTGCCAATGGCGCGGTTAGGGCGGCGATCTGGTTGCAAGACAAAGACCAAGGCTTATACGATATGCAGGATGTGTTGGGGCTGTCTTGACACGGCTTTAAACCTTGCCATTCGGCAAGGAAACCAAGAATAGCCGCTCATGAAGCTGATAAACCTACATTTAGCGATTAAGCGCCCTCTCCCTCAGGGAGCATAGGTATCTACACAAGTCATTAGCCCGTCATTCCGGCATGGATGCCGGAAACCAGTGCCACGGACGGTTGCTTCGGTAAGCTGTAAGTGCTTGATTTAGCATTGCCGTCATAGTGAACATTCACATCCGTGTGACTGGATTCATGCAGGGCTATCCTGCCCTGCACCCTAACGGGTTAATGCAAATCCGCTCCCGGCGGATTTGTCTGGCATCCATGCCAGTATGACGGTGCTTTTATAACTTGCTCAAACTTGTGTAGATACCTATGCCCTGAGGGAGAGGTTAGGGTGAGGGGGATTTAATGTCGCTTTTCTTCCTGCGTACTCTATAATTGTTTTGCCGCCCAAAACCCCAAACCCATCACCCCCAAACAACTGACGGTGTTGGCGATAAACACCGCCACCGTCATGCGGGTTTCGGCAGCAAAAGAAATGCCTTGCTCCAGCAAAAACAGCAGCAAATATAAGCCTGAAAAAGTGATATAAACACCGATGAATATCACCATAATGGCGGTGCTGTATTCAATGGGCAAGGCTATTTTTTGTAACAACAGCGTTGCCAGCACCCCCACCAAAAACGCCCCTAGCCAATTGACCGTCATCAGCGCATAAGGGAACACACCGCCCTGCCAATAAATAACGCCATTGGCATAATGCAAAAGTGCCCGTCCGCACTGCAAACCTAGCCATACCGCCAACAAACACGCGAACACGCTGACCGTAACGTTTAGCGCCGCTTTACCCAAACTGCCTTGTTCGAGCAGGTAAACCGTTTCTAAAGAGAAGGTCGAAAACGTGGTGAATGCGCCGATAAAGCCGACCAGAATCGCGGCGCGGTACTCCATGCTGATCGCCACCCGTTGCAGCACTAAGGCTTCTGTCAACAAGCCCAGCAGGAACGATCCCAGCACATTAACGACTAAAGTGCCGTAAGGAAAACCGCGCCCCAAGCATTGATACACGCCTGTCGATACCAAAAAGCGGATGACCGCACCAAAAGATCCGCCGATAGCGATAGCCAATAATTGATTCATTTAAGTGTGCTGCGGAAAGGGGTGGGGCTGAAAAACGGGGCCAGTCGATGATGCCATCGGCTAAAACTTAATGAAATGTTCGCGGTAATAGCGCAATTCTTCAATCGATTCAATAATGTCATCCAAGGCTTGGTGCGCTGACACTTTATTAAAACCATCCTTAATTTCAGGCGCCCAACGCGCAGCCAATTCCTTGAGTGTGGACACGTCAATATTGCGGTAATGGAAGTAAGCCTCTAGTTGGGGCATATAGCGGTATAAAAACCGCCTGTCCTGACCAATGCTGTTGCCGCAGATCGGTGAGGTGTTGGCAGGCACCCATTGCTGCAAAAATGCGAGGGTTTGTTGTTCTGCGGCTTGCGCATCGGTTGTAGAGGCTTTCACGCGATCTATCAGCCCCGATTCGCCATGATGTTTTTGGTTCCAATCATCCATCGCGGCAAGGGCGGCATCGGGTTGGTGCACGGCAATAACCGGCCCTTGGGCAAGAATGTTCAAGTCTTTGTCAGTGATGACGGTAGCAATTTCTATAATTAAATCGGTGTCAGGATCTAGCCCTGTCATTTCCAAGTCTATCCAAATGAGGTTCTGGTTTGCCTCTGCCATAGTCTGCTTCCATTGTGTTTAAGGTGGCGGTTAGTGTAGCATTGCCCTCTCTGTACGTCTAACCCTTAACCTGTTGAGCTTGGTGCATGAATACCTTTACTATTATTTTTTTAATCGCGTTATTTATTGCTTCGGCAGTTGAATTTTGGCTGGCAAAACGCCATGCGGCCTACGTTGCTGCACACCGCAATGCTGTGCCGGAAGCCTTTAAAGCCAAAGTGCCGTTAGCGGCACACCAAAAGGCTGCGGATTACACGGCGGCTAAAATCAAGTTGGGCGACATCAATAGTGTCATCAGTATCATTATTTTATTGGTGCTGACTTTGGGCGGCGTGATTAACGCCACGTTTGGCTTTTGGGCCGTCGTGTTGGAATCGCCCTTATGGGTGGGTGTCGCCGCCACCGCCAGCATATTCTTCATAATGACCGTGCTGGAAATTCCCACCACGGTGTATCAGACCTTTGTGATTGAAGAGCA
>JABFST010000250.1 GCA_013140465.1 Methylococcaceae bacterium | reverse complement strand
CTATATAAGCCTTTAGGCACGGCTTATTGTAAAGTCTGCAACACTTGCCCCGCCCTCAGCCCAGCCCCCGAAGGCAAAGCGTTTGTGGGCTGGCGTATCCAAGCCACAATATCTTGCCACACGCTTTTGGCCTGTAAATCGCGCAATAATAAATGATAACCGTGCTGATAAAACGCCACGGTTTTTTGGCTGCGCTGTTGGGCTAAAAAACGCTGCAAAAACGCGTAAGTGGGCGGTTTGGGGATAATGTCGTCGCGCTCGCCATACAACAACAAACTATTACCATTTAACAGCGGCGCACTGGCATACGCTACATCCATCAAGTCCGTCAGGCCATACAGGGTTTCCACGCGGCTGCCCTTAATCACTAAGGGGTCTTTGCCTAAAGCCCGCAACAT
Source organism: Methylococcaceae bacterium (assembly GCA_013140465.1). Classification (GTDB taxonomy): domain Bacteria; phylum Pseudomonadota; class Gammaproteobacteria; order Methylococcales; family Methylomonadaceae; genus Methylobacter_C. The sequence continues at coordinate 3,378 of JABFST010000250.1, read as the reverse complement.
CGGGATATTGTCGGAAGGCGTGACTTTTACACCTTCGCCAGTCAGGCTTAGCCAAGGCACACTGTGCGCCAGCAGCCACAGCAATCCCGATTGGTACCAAGGCATCGTGGAACGCGCCCACAGTGCTGGCGAGGATAAGATGATGCCCGCAACCTCGGGCTTAGGGGTTTGGCTCATCGCCGCCATAATCACCGCCGCGCCCATGCTTTCCCCCAACAAATAAAGCGGGCGGTTGGGATAGCGTTGTTTCAGCAACGCCACCAGTTGATTTACATCGGCGGTATACGCGCCTAGCCCCGCCCACAACCGCCGCTGCGGCGCCAACCCAAAACCGCGTTGGTCATAAGCAAAACTGGCGATGCCTTGGGTTTTTAAATAATCGCCGGGCTGTTGGAAAAAGTGGCTGTAATCATTAAAACCATGCAAGGCTATCACCACGGCTTGCACGTCACCGTCCGGCAGCCATTGGCGCACGGGCAAATGGACGCCGTCTTCGGTGATATACATGCCTTTAGCCAAGTGCGCGGGCGCGTTTTTTTCACCCGGCGGATACGTCAGCGGCACACAACCCGTTATCAGCACCCACGCCAATACGCACAAGCCCGCCAGTTTCATACCGCGCCGTAACCCTTGCTGTTATGTTCCACCCAACGCAGTTCATCGCTAGCCAAGCGTTCGCGTTTCCAAAACGGCGCAGTCGATTTTAAGGTTTCCATGATAAAACGGCAGGCATCAAACGCATCGCCGCGATGCGCCGACCACACGGCGACCAATACGATAGGGTCCAAGGGCAAAATATCGCCGACGCGATGGACTATCAAGCTATCAATGATCGCCCATTGTTGTTGGGCTTGCTGCACGCACAGGCCCAGTTGTTTTTCGGTCATGCCGGGATAATAGTCTAGCGTCATCCCCTTCACCGTCGCACCGTCATTAAAATCGCGCATCGTGCCGATAAAAATGGCTGCCGCGCCGACCGACCCTAGCTGCGCCAGATGTGCATGTTGGTGGTCTTGCAGGGCTTGGTAAGGGTCAAAGGCTGCTGGACTGATGATGACAGCCATGCTCAGCCTCCGGTCACAGGCGGAAAAAACGCCACTTCATCGCCGTCATTAACGCTGCCGTCAAAGCCGACATAATCCATATTGACGGCAGCCAAGGTGTTGGGCGGTATGCTTAAGCTGGGGTTGGCCCGCAACCAAACCTCGCGGACGGTTAATGGGGCGGTATAAGCCAACTCGTCTTCGGGTCGGCCCACTAGGTCTTGTAAACTGGCAAAATAACGCACGACTAAGGACATATCTATTTACGCAATAGGAAAAAAGGCGATAATAAAACATTTCCCCCCTACCCTGCCTTAAATTATGTCCTACTCCCCCCATTTTAATCAGGCTGGCGAGGCGCATATCGTCGATATCAGCGATAAGGCCGTCACCGAACGCGTAGCGGTCACAGAAGGCTATATCCAAATGCAGCCCAACACCTTACAGATGATCGCAGATAACGCCCACAAAAAAGGTGATGTCTTGGCAATAGCGCGTATTGCGGGCATTATGGCGAGCAAAAAAACGGCGGACCTGATCCCCTTATGCCATCCCTTACCGATTACCCATATCGACATCAGCCTAAGTGCCGAACCCGAACACAACCGCATCCGCTGCCAAACCACCGTCAAGACCAAAGGCCAAACAGGCGTGGAGATAGAAGCCTTATGCGCAACCCAATGCGCGTTGCTGACCATTTATGACATGTGCAAAGGCATAGACCGGGGTATGGTCATCCAATCGGTACAACTGTTGGAAAAGGCGGGCGGCAAATCGGGGCATTGGTTGCGGGAAGCTTAGTGTTGTAGGGAGACCACACAATCAGAGCGTAGCGTAACCCAACAAAATCAAACTATTATGTTGATTGCATTCTGAACAATCTAGCTTTTACGACAGCCTCCTGAGGAGGTGGGATGAGGGTAATGGCTGGATAAAGACCCCTCTCCCTAAGGGAGAGGGGGTTATGCTGCACTACCTGCAACAACGATGAAGACCTGCGAGGTTTTTAAAACCTCGTAGGTCTGGTACGAGTGACCACAACTCATAAGACATTACGGATGGGGGCTTTAGCTCATTGATTTATAGCCCCCTCTCCCCAGCCCTCTCCCTGAGGGAGAGGGGGCCATGCTGCACTACCTGCAACAACGATGAAGCCCCCTCTCCCTGAAGGCAAGGGGGGTTATGCTGCGCCACCAGCAACAACACCGCCACACCGTCATATAAGCATTTTTTGATATACTACAACCACAATCCGACGACCACAGAGATAATTATGCCAATAACGATAAATGAGCTTGCCAATTTTTGTGATGCCCAAGTAGTAGGTGGCGATCCCGCCGCTTTGATCCATTCTGCCGCCGACATCAGCTCGGCACAAGCTGGGCAAGTCACGCAACTGACCAACAGCCGCTATGTCCCGCATATCAAAACCTGCAATGCCAGCGCCTGTTTTATTGCCAAAAACTTTACCGTTAGCGACCTGCCCAGCGGCTTGGCCTTATTGGTCTGTGCCGACCCCGAAATGAGCTTTATCAAAGCCTTAGAATTATTGCACCCAGCCCGCGCTTATGCGCCACAAATTGCCGCTACTGCGGTGTTGGATGCCACCGCCAAGGTCGCTGAAGATGTCTATATCGGGCCTTATGCCGTCGTGGGTGAACACGTTACGATTGATGCAGGCACTGCTATTTTGGCGGGCGCGTACATCGGCAACCACGTCAAAATTGGCAAAAACTGCCGTATCCATCCGTATGCGGTCATCTACGACGATACCGTGCTAGGCGATAACGTGGTAATTCATTCAGGGGCGATTATTGGTGCGGATGGGTTTGGTTATAAATTCCGCAATTACCAGCATATCAAAGTGCCGCAAGTCGGTAATGTCGTGATTGCTGATCATGTTGAAGTAGGCGCAAACACCTGTATCGATAGGGGCGCATTAGGCAGCACCGTGATCGGTGCAGGGTCAAAAATTGATAATTTGGTGCAGATAGGCCATAACAACAAAGTGGGCAAAAATGTGATTATGTGCGGGCTGACGGGCGTATCGGGTTCTTGCACGATTGAAGACTTTGCCATTTTGGCGGGCAGTTCCGGCATTGCCGACCACGTTACTATCGGCAAAGGTGCTGTGGTGATGGCGCGTTCGGGCGTGGCGGGCGACGTTAAAGCGGGTGCGCAAGTGTTTGGCAGCCCGGCAAAAGATAAAAAAACCGCCTATAAAGAACAGATTGCCCTGAGCAAATTGCCTGAATTAATGAAAAAAATAAAGCTGCTGGAAGAAAAAATCAACGCCTTAGAGCTTGGCGACTAAGACCCAGAAGCAAACACCCAA
>JABFST010000260.1 GCA_013140465.1 Methylococcaceae bacterium | reverse complement strand
ACACAGGCACCCCAAACAACACCCGCCCCACCGTCAACAACCGCACCCGCCCTGTCCATTTATCCTTATCACGCGGCAATTTTAGCCAAGCCTTTAACTCCGCAGCGGTTTTATCACCCAACACCAAGCCCAAAAAGTCTTGCCAAGCAGTATCAGTAGCCGCCCCGGCAACACCCGCCTGTTTTGCCCACAGCAATAACACCGCAAACGCCGTCGCTGGCTGTGCCACTGGCAAAAACGGATAAACCTCATGCACTTGCTGGCGGGTAGCGACATCTAATAAGGGTACAGCACATTCGTTCAAACGTTCTACTGCGCCGTCTTCCGCCAATAAAACCAACAATCTTGACAGCGTTGCGCTTGCCGAAGCTGCCTCACCTACTGCCCGAAAATCCCCCAATAACTGCCACAACAACGGTATCGTGTCCAAGCTGTCAAACTGGCTTAAGCCGCGTAAGGCGGTGATTTTTCGGGATGGCTCAGGGCTGGAGGCCAAATAACTTAAAAACTGCAAGGCCACTGCCGTTTCTAAACGGCTGATCTCGTCGATCAGTTCGTCGATATGTCCGGCTTCCAACAGTTGGCGCATCAACACATCCAAACGTTGGCGCAAGGCCGTGTCGCGGCTATTGCCTAAGGCCAGCAAGCTTTTCAGCAAGGTTTCGCGCATAGTTATCGCCGTTTCGGCTTGTAAGGCAGTTGCCAAGTCTGCCAATAAGCTTAGCCGCAATTCAGGGCGCGGTTGTACCAGCACGGCGGCACAATGTCCGGCTAGGGCCAGCAATTGGGGATTATGTTCGCTGTGGGCCAAGGTTTGTAACTGTGTGACTAAGTGCACGGCGTTGTCGTTGTCATCATCGATGGCGGCATAAAAAATTATCACTTGCCGCCAAGCTGTGTCGGTCAAATGTTCGCTAAGTAGGTCGAACCCCGCTGCGTTTAGGCGGTTTAAATACGCTGCCGCGCAGTATTCGTTTAAAGAGCGGTGGGCGTATAAATAACAGTTGCCGTCTTGCAAGGCGTTTAGCAATCCGGCTTGCATTTGGATTTCTTTAACCACTTCATGGGCGGCGTCGGGCTTATAATCGACCCGGCCTTGCTCTGCCAAGGCTTGCGCGGCGGCTTTGATGTCCTGAAAGTTGAAGGTTTCAAAATCGCGGTTGGCGATGCTGGCAGCCATCAAGTTTTGGTGGGCAAAATAACGCAGCACTTTAAATTTGCATTCGGCCTTATAGCGGTTGGCGGGCTGTCCGCTGTGGGCTTCGCGGAAATCGTGGCGGCGCAGGAGATTATCTAAAGCTTGTTCATAAAATTGGCCGAGGTTGTGCGGTATTTCTTCGCCGGGCTTGTGCAAAAACACGCCCATAGACAAAGTCAGCAACAAAGGGTTGCGGTGCAGTTGCAGGATGCTGCTGTCGCGGAACACTTGCGCCAAGTAGTTGGGCAGGGATTTTTGTTTGTCGGTAAAGCTGGTTTGGCGGCGGTGGACGATGGCGCGAATTTCGGCATCGCGCAATTCGGCAACGCGGTATGGTTTAAATCCTAAACGCGGGTAGTGTTGGTCGTCCGGCAGAGCATCGTAATTTTGTTCGCGGCAAGTGAGCAAGACGCGGCACTGGGCTTTAGGGTCGTAGTCGGTTAAAAACTGGGCAATTGCGCGGTTGATGCTGTCGAACCGTTCACCCGCAACTTCATCCAAACCATCTAACAGCAATAAAACCCGACCTTTTGCCAGCATGGCGGCTAATAAGCTATGGGGTTTGGCAATGCCAAATCGGGGTAGTTCGTGTTCGGTTAGCCATGTAAACAAAGGCTGGGCGGGTTCTTTTTGGGCGTAGTCGCGTAAAGACACCAGCACGGGGATTAAACCATTAAATTGCGGCCATTCGTGGCGGCTAATGCCCACCGCCAAAGCCCTCAGCAAGGTGCTTTTGCCAGAACCCGGCGCACCTAACAGCAATAAGCGTTTTTGTTCGGGATCGGTGAGTATGGCTTGGGTGCTGGGTGGTTGGGTAGGGTTGGGCGTTGCAGTGCGGCGGGTGGCGCGTAAGGTGAGCGGCACAAACACTTGGTTAAGGCTTAAGAATTCGGTTATGCCTAGGTAGATGTTGATGAGCTTGCCGTATTGGTCTATCACATTGCGCCGATACGCCCACCACGCGAGTTTTGACAAGCCTCGGAAACTGCCGAGATAGCCTATGAATTGCTGAAATTGGCTGTGGAATTGGCGGGCCAGAAACACTATTACGCTAATAACTACGACTGTTATTATCCCTCCAGCCGCGTTGTTTAATATGTCATTAACCTGCTCTTTATGGGCGCTAACAAACGCCAAGAGTTGGTCGATTTGTTCCGTGGATGGTTTGGGCTGGTGTTGGGGATCCATGCGTTATTCCGGTTGGGCGAATATAGGCATAGTATACCTACAGGGCTGCCCAGCGTTAAGCAATGACAGCTGGTGTGCAAGGGGTTTAGATGTTTTACGCGCGGCAAGGCAATGTCTAAAGCCATTGCACTCCGGGCTGGGGTAAAACGGCTTTAGACGTTTTACGGGTGGCAAGGCAATGTCTAAAGCCATTGCACTCCGAGCTGGAGTAAAACGGCTTTAGACGTTTTACGCATGGCAAGGCAATGTCTAAAGCCCTTTTACTCCGGGCTGGAGTAAAACGGCTTTAGACGTTTTACGGATGGCACGGCAATGTCTAAAGCCATTGCACTCCGGGCTGGAGTAAAATGGCTTTAGACATTTTACGGGTGGAAAGGCAATGTCTAAAGCCATTGCGCTCCGGTTGGAGTAAAACGGCTTTAGACGTTTTACGGATAACCGTGCAATGTCTAAAGCCCTTTTACTCCGGGACTGGCCTTAATCAAGCAAAAATTCGTTTTATTTAGGTGCAATAAATCTGCATTCACACCACGCTGGAAATCTCTAAAGCCCAACCTTGACAAGCAAGCGTTGGCTTGACAGAATATCAATCAAACGATTGATTGATACCTTAAGCCGCTATTATGCCCTTGTCCCCAACCCCAACCGCCGCATCCCCTAATGCACGCCGCTGTTTAGTCTTGGCGGCGTTGCGCCTGTTTGCCGAAAAAGGTTTTGACGGCGCGACCACGCGCACGATTTGCGAAATGGCGGGGGCCAATGTGTCTGCCATACGCTATTATTTTGGCGATAAGGCCGGGTTGTACCGTGCTGCCTACACCGAACCGATGGGCGACATGCCTTGCCATTCTTCGTTGGAAACTTACGCCAACTTGCCTTTGCCAGCTGCGTTACGGCTGTTTTTTAGGGAATTTCTTGAACCCTTAAAAAAAGGCGAAGAACTGCGCTTGGCGATGAAATTGCGCTTTCGGGAAATGCTGGAACCCAAAGGCGCATGGCAAGAAGAGATTGATGCCGAAATCAAACCCCAGCACGATGCCTTGGTGTCGATGATAAAACAACATTTAGGTTTGGCTGAAGCCGATGACGATGTGCAACGGCTGGCTTTTGCCGTTATCGGGATGGGCGTGCACTTTTATGTGGGACAAGACGTGGTGGCAACCATCGCCCCACATTTATTAGAGTCGCCTGCCGACATCGACACCCTGGCAGACCGTTTGGCGGCTTATGCCGTCGCGATGATAAACAGCGAGGCCCAACGCCGTGAGGAAACAGCAGATGCAACACTTATATAAACCGACGCGGCTAGCGCTGATTTTGCCTTGCCTACTGTCTGCCTGTGCGCATCAAGGCGGTTGGCTGATGACTGTCGGCCCCGATTATCATGCGCCCGAGCCGCCGACCGCCCAGCAATGGCACGCACCGCCCATATC
>JABFST010000219.1 GCA_013140465.1 Methylococcaceae bacterium | reverse complement strand
AAATCAGTCGGTGACGGCAGCATTAAAAACAACAGCGGCTTTAGTTTTCGTCGTGTGCGCTTAGTGTTTTCAGGCGATATTAATGACTATTTGTCTTTATACATCCAACCCGACTTCGCGTCTAACGTCAGTGACAGCCAACAAAATTTCGCCCAATTGCGCGATGCTTATGCCGACATAGCCTTTGATAAAAAACACGAATACCGTGTGCGTGCAGGCCAGTCTAAAGTGCCGTTTGGTTGGGAAAACTTACAATCATCGCAAAACCGTATAGCACTTGATCGTGACGATGCCTTAAACAGCGCAGTACCCAGCGAACGGGACTTAGGTTTGTTTGTTTATTGGACCCCAGAGCATGTGCAAAAACTGTGGAAAGATGCCAGCAAAAAAGGCTTAAAAACCTCTGGTGACTACGGCATCGTCGGTTTGGGTATCTACAACGGCCAAGGGCTTAACCGTGCAGAAACCAACGATGATTTATACGCTGTTGCCCATACCACATACCCTATGCAGTTAAACTTCTTGGGCTACCCGTTTACAGGGCAAATCTTGGAAGTGGGCGCAGATGTCATTTCGGGTTATTTTTCACCCACAACTGCCGACATGACCTTATTTGAAAAGAAAAACGGCAAAGCCATCTCGATAAAAAAAGCTGATCTGGACAAAAGCTTAGGAACTAGGGGCAAAATCAGGGAAGAACGGGTTGCAGTCCATGCCATCTTATTGCCACAACCTTTTGGTGTGCAAGCCGAATGGAATTGGGGTAAAGGCGCAACGCTAGACACAACCGGCAAAGGCTCTATCGAACGGGCAAACATCAGCGGTGGTTATGTACAGGCCATGTACAAAATTGACAAAGTGTTCCGTGACGACGGCGTTATGATCCCCTACATCAAATGGCAAACTTACCGTGGTGCCTGGAAAGGCGCCAACAATGCACCTTTTGTATATGTAGACGAAGTGGAAGCGGGTGTGGAATACCAAATCATGAAAGCACTGGAAGTCACTTTGGCTTACGCTACGATGCAACGGACAAATACCGCCAACTTAGGCGAAGCTTCAGGCGACTTGGCAAGAGTCCAGTTGCAATGGAACTACTAAGCCTATAAGACAGCCGTATCTCTTATTTGTAACGCACAGCCCGTTTTCTACGGCGGGCTAACATGATAGGTTTTATCACGTTGTAACCCCTTGCAGATAGCAACTATCTAGCCGCCTTGGTGCTTCCAGGGCGGCTTTTTTTTGCCCTAAGTTTTTGCCCCCACTATTTGCCACTTGCCTGTCACACAACCTTAAAACAACCTTCATAGTTTTGACACAACTGGGGATTAATCTTTGTTTTTACAATAAAAACAAGAATGCAACACCAAACACCCAAACGCTGGCAACAGCGTTCTGACTCGAGGGCAAGACCATGAAATTGCTTTATTCCATCCATAAGTACGATGTATTTATGTTCAGCTGGTTGCTGAATATCCGCATGTACCATGCCTTAACTACTTTAAGCCGCTATTTGTCAAAAACGGGCAATGGCGGCTTGTATGTGTTGATCGCGGCTATTTTGTTTTGGCAACACGGCCTAGAGAGCAAGTGTTTGCAAGCCATGCTCTTGGCTTTTGCAATCGAAAGGCCGATTTATTTCGTGTTAAAAAACAGCTTAAAACGTAACCGCCCCGCCGCCGCGCTGGAAAATTTCCACAGCATCATCACGCCATCCGACCAATTTAGCTTTCCCTCAGGCCACACCTCGGCAGCGTTTATGGTGGCAACATTGCTGGCCTATTATTTCCCTAGCCTTGCGGTAGCCCTTTATATATGGGCCACGCTAGTGGCTTGTTCACGCGTGTTGTTGGGCGTGCATTTTCCTACAGATACCTTGGTGGGTGCGTTATTAGGCATTAGTGTCGCTGTTTTTAGCTTAGGACAACTATGAACATATTTTATGGAGTACAAGGCACGGGTAATGGGCATATTACGCGTGCAAGAGTGATGGCAAAAGAACTCTACGCGGCTGGCATAGACGTTACGTTCCAGTTTACCGGCCGCCCTGCCGACAAATATTTTGATATGGAAATTTTTAACGGCTACCAAATCCGTACAGGCTTAACCTTTAACACTGACAAAGGCCAGGTCAATTATTTAAAAACAGCCTTAGACGCCAAACCCATCACTTTTATTAAAGATGTAAAAGCCTTAGACCTCAGTGCTTTCGACTTGGTGATTACCGATTTTGAACCCGTGACGGCATGGGCGGCAAAAAACCAGAAAAAACCCGTATTGGGCATCGGTCATCAATATGCGTTTAACCATAAAATACCCCGCGCGGGTTCAGACCCGATTGCCAACCAAGTGATGAAATACTTCGCCCCGGCCGACCGTGGCGTAGGCTTGCATTGGCATCATTTCGGACAGGCCATATTGCCGCCGATTATTGATACGCCCGCGACACCCCAACGCATCTATAAGAATAAAATTGTCGTGTATTTGCCTTTTGAAGACCAACAGGCCGTTATTAAGCTGTTAGCCCCTTTTACTGGTTTTGATTTCCATATTTATGCACCCGAAGTGGTGGTTTCGCCCTACTCACATATTATTTGCAACCCCTTGTCACGCGAGAAATTCCAAAAGGATTTATACGATTGCGCTGGCATTATCAGTAATGCAGGGTTTGAATTGGCGAGCGAGTCTTTGCAATTGGGCAAAAAAATCTTGGCTAAACCCCTACACGCACAAATGGAGCAAATCTCAAATGCGGCAGCCTTACAGCAACTGGGCTATGGGCAAACCATGATGGATATGGATGTGAAGGTCATTGAGCATTGGCTACATAGCGACCATGCCATACACATCACCTACCCCAATATTGCCAAGGTGTTGGTGGATTGGATAGTGGCGGGCATGCCCGAAATGGATGAAGATTTTATTGCATCCATCTGGAATACCGTAGAAGTTCTGCAAATTAAGCAGTAATCCTCCCCTCTTCGATAGGCCGCCTTAGGCAATCTAAGGCGGTTTTTTTTTGCCACATGCCTAGACCGTTGTAGGCATTAACAACTTTTTCCAATTGAAATGCCTCTACAAGATACCCGCTGAATTGTTGTGGCAACAGGCTTTAATTCCAGCTTTCATTATTGGTAATGTGTCCACATCCTTAGAATACGGACAATTTTTTCTTTAGTATGCACCTCATAAACAAGACGATGCTGGATATTGATTCGTCTTGAATAAGCGCCAACAAGGTCTCCGACAAGCTTTTCATAAGGCGGTGGCGTTTGAAATGGATTATTTACAAGAATAGCCAAGAGTTCCTGAGTATTCTGTTTTAACCCGCTTGCGGTTAGTTTTTTCGCATCCTTGAGCGCTTGCTTGGCATAAACAATCTGCCAGTTCACCAATCCAGCTCCTTAGCACTTTCTGACAGTGATTCAGCCATACCTTCTTGAATAGACTCGCGCATCCCTGGAACGGCTAAAAGGTAAAGCGTTTCTTGAATGGCACGCCAATCTTCAGACGAAATCAGAACTGCACTATTGCGCTTACCCGAAATAATAATGGGCTCATGAGATTCAGAGGCTTCATCAATGAGCCTATCGAAATTTGCACGCGCCTCACTAGCTTTAAGTTTTTGCATAATCACCCCCATAATTTCTTTTTAAATTACGTTTTAGCATACGCGATGTCAACGCATTAGAAAAACTTATTACCTTTTTAGCGGCGCACCACAGGCATGAGTAATACGGCTGCCTGAGCTATAACTAAGGCACTTGCTTATATTTGCCCTACGCGCCCTGCCCCGCACAAGAATTCAAAGGCATTTCC
>JABFST010000216.1 GCA_013140465.1 Methylococcaceae bacterium | reverse complement strand
TTTATGGATATTGTATCGTTCCCACGCTCCGCGTGGGAATGCAGCCGTAGACGCTCCAGCGTCTTCTTATCTGTCTGCACAGCCCAACCGCCCTGCAACGCCGGAGCGTTGCGGGATGAATTCCCACGCGGAGCGTGGGAACTATAAGAATCGGTGGTGTTTTATGATGGCGAGGTGTGTTTGGGTGGCGGGATTATTGAGACTAAGGCGAATGAGGCTTAGCCTTTCATCTTTCCTGCGCTTGTATCGTTCCCACGCTCCCGCGTGGGAATGCAGCCGTAGACGCTCCAGCGTCTTCTTACCTGTCTGTACAGATCAACCGCCCCGCAACGCAGGAGCGTTGCGGGATGAATTCCCACGCGGAGCGTGGGAACTATAAGATCTTAAAATTTATGCTTATGATGCCTATCTTATTCAATGTGCACGTCAAACAAAAACGCCTCTGCTTACCTTGGATAGGGGTTTGTTCAGTGCCGCAAAAACTATCGGAATCAAACTCGTGGAGCATTAACCATGCACAGCTATACTTTTTCAGAAGCTAAACAAAATTTTTCGGCTGTTTTAGATCAAGCAAAAAAAGAAGGGAAAGTCCATATTAGCGGGCCAGATGGTCAGTCTTTTATGTTGACACCTGTTAGTTCAGAAAAATCCCCACTTGATATACCCGGTATTGATCTAAATTTAACGAGTGAAGAAATTGTTGATTATGTTAGGGCAAGCCGGGAAAGGTATTGATTACAGATAAAAACTCATCGTTTTCACGATAGTTTTGAACTATACAAATCTATGCAATTTAACAGCCTTAAACGTTTATGAAAATAAATTTTATTGTGTCAGTGGCTATTATAATCGGCTTTATGTCCTCTCCATGCCTAGCCGAATCTATAGTGCGCGTTGATAAGACTTTACAAAACAGCCATGCTGCTACAATAGGGGTTATGGATACTATTAAACCCCCTCCACGACCGCAAAAATTTAACTGCCAACCTAGAGAAATTAAAACTACAACATCTTTTGGAGCTATTGCTGGTACATCTTTTGGAGCTATTGCTGGTGCTGGTGTTGGTTGTAGTGTTTTTCTTTTGAGCATCGATGGCGGACTTCTTTGTACTCTAGGAATTGCTACAATTTCATATTCAGCTATAGCTAATGCTGCTGAAGAAGAAGCCGTTTGCTCAGAAAGTGATCCAGAGGCGAATGATAATAAATGAGCATAGAAAACGAAACTCATGATTTGTTATTCGGTGTACGTCGTTCAATCCGTTACCACAATCGACGACGTAATTTTTATGACCGCTTTAATTCTTTTGTCAATGCGGTATCCTTAATAATGGGTTCAGCAACAGTATATGGCACATTGAAAGCTCAAGCCCAAGATATAGCTGTAATTGCCGCCGCCGTGGTAACCATTCTATCAGCTATCAATTTGGTGGTTGGCTCAGCCCGTCAGGCTCGTATTCATAACGATTTAACCAAACGATTCATTGGGTTAGAGAAGAAAATAGTATCAGGTACTATAAACAACACCCCTATAAAACTTGCTGAATGGACTGAAGAACGCCTAGACATAGAAGCTGAAGAACCACCCGTCTTACATGTTTTGAATTGTATTTGCCACAATGAGTTAGCACGGGCAATGGGATATGACCAAAAGCATTTTGTAAAAATTGCGTGTTATCAACGCTGGTTTGCACATATTTTAGATATAAACGATCACCTAATTAAATAATGAAATATGAAATTCCAAAAGCTCGACTCCCTAGATGAAGCATATTTTACGACCAATGAAAAACAGATAGATGCCTGTTACGGTAACTTTATGAATGCTGCCAACCAATTGGTATTTAATGAAGATATAGTATGAGTATTTTTCCTATAGAACCTTGTACGTTCCCACGCTCCGCGTGGGAATGCAGCCGTAGACGCTCCAGCGTCTTCTTATCTGTCTGTACAGCCTAACCGCCCCGCAACGCAGGAGCGTTGCGGGATGAATTCCCACGCGGAGCGTGGGAGCTATTAAGAAATCGCCCTACGATCACTAGATCGTTGCAGATAAAAACTATGAACCTAAAGAAATAATATGAAAATAAATAAGATAAATCTTATTAATTTCCGCTGTTTTGACAAATACAATTTGTCGCTTTCTGATCGATTTACCTTGCTCATAGGTGATAATGGTAGCGGTAAAACTGCGATTTTAGATGCACTAAAAATAAGTATTAGTCCATTTATAACAGGGCTTCATGATGGTGAAAATTTTCTAACTATTGATGAATACTTTCACCTTACTAGTGATGATGCACGTTACGAGTTGTTTACTTTAGGTCAGAACCCTATCAAAGAAACCACAAATGCCACAGTCATACGAGTAGAGGGTCATTGCAATAACCGACCTCTATATTGGTCTGTATCAAACAAACATAGATATAAACTAGATCCTGCCCCATCTGAACCCATTACATCTTATGCGCAACACTTAAGAATATCGGACAAATCTACCTTATTGCCTATTATTTGCTACTATAGCACTAAGCGGCTTTTTGCAAACAGCACAAAAGAAATAGAAACCGAAGGCCCGCGTTCTAGGCTTAAAGGTTATCAAGATTGTTTAAGCCCTTCTTTCAATTTAGAGCAGTTATTTCGCTGGTTTAAAACCCAAGAATTAGCTGCTTTGCAAAAACAGGAACCTCGCCATGTTTTAGAGGCTGTACGAGCTGCTATTGTCAGGATGATTCCTGATGCCAAAAACACATGGTGGGACGTGGATTGGGACGAATTGCTCATTCAAGTTTCCATTAAAGGAAACCTGCAAACCATCCCCTTCCACCTCCTCAGCGACGGCTACCGCAATATGATCGGCATAGTCGCCGATATTGCTTACCGTATGGCAACCTTAAACCCGCAACTGGAAGCCGATGCCATCAAAAAAACTGAAGGCATGGTCTTAATCGACGAGTTGGATTTGCATTTGCATCCTAACTGGCAAAAACAAGTGGTCGGACGCTTATTAGACACCTTCCCTAAAATACAATTTGTGGCAACTAGCCATTCACCGTTTATTATCCAATCTTTATATCATCGTGATGATTGTTTGTTATGGGATTTGGAAACTAATGCGCCAGTTACTGTGGATAGCAAAAGTATTGAAGATATTGCCGAAAACCAGCAAGGCGTGGAAATTCCACAACAAAGCCAACGGTTTTTGGATATGGAAAAAGCTGCCGAGGAATATTACACGGTATTAAAACAAATCCCTCCTGCCAGCGAAGACGAAAAACAGCGTTTACGGCAACGGCTGGATGAACTACTGATGCCTTACAGCGATGATCCCGCTTTTCAGGCATTTTTGAAAATGGAACGGCTTGCGGTAGAGGGGAATAAGCCTGTATGAGACCTGTTAATCGCGGTGACAGACCAATTGATGGCATGGGCAAACCTGTTAATTTTAAACAATACGGTGATGCCCGCAACGAACTGATTAATCGTTTGGGATGTTATTGCTCTTACTGTGAAATTCGCTTACCTATGGCTCTAGCTGTTGAACATATTCAACCTAAAAGTTTAGAACCAACTTTGGAAAACGAGTGGAGCAATTTTCTTTTAAGCTGCCCCTCCTGCAATAGTATCAAAGGTTCTAAAGCTGTTAATTTACATGACTATCTTTGGGTACACTTAGATAATACTTTCAGGGCTTTTATTTATGAAAAAGACCGTTCACCTCAAATAGCTGGTTTTTTGAACGCAGCACAGCAACAAATTGCTCAAAATACACTTGAGTTAACTGGTTTAAATCGTGAGCCGAGTAGCCCTGAAACTGTTAAAGACAAACGCTGGAAAGCACGCAAGGCCGCTT
>JABFST010000115.1 GCA_013140465.1 Methylococcaceae bacterium | reverse complement strand
GACTTTTCTGCCGGATTCTTCAATACAGGCCTTCATGATTTCCCGGCCGTGGTGGCGGTTGATTAGCCCGGCTGCCAATATGCAGCCTAAGGGCGAGCTGATTTTTAACCGCCGTATAGCGGTCTCATCCAATTTGTGGTCGCGCGATAACCGCCATACTTGGGCAACCAGGTCGGGCGGCAATATTTTGTTTTTTTGCAAAGACCAAAACCGTTCGACCACTATGCCCATTGCCAAGACGGAACAGAACACGAGGGGAATCATCATCCAGCCGCCGCTTTTAATTATTTCAAACATGTTATATTCCTATCAGCCTGAATTAAGCAGTATTCTAACCTATGGCGGCATCAGCGGCGGTATTTTCCCTGCCTACCCAGATATAGGTCAGCAATGCTGCCAAAACACAGGCACTTGCCGCTAGGCTATAAACCACCGTAGCCCCTAAGGATTGCCAGTAATAGCCGCTCGCCAAACTCCCCAAGCCACCGCCCAAACCAAAACTTAAACTGCTATAAAGGGCTTGGCCTTTGCCTTGGTGCCGCTGGCCAAAATGCTGCTGCACCCAATGGATAGCCACCACATGCACGCCCCCAAACGAGGCGGCGTGTAATAATTGCGCCACAATGAGCCAAGCCAAATAATCGGCGCACCAGCCTATCAATAGCCATCTTGCTGTCGCCAAGAAAATGCACAGCAACAAGATTGACCGCAAGCGATAACGCGCCAACAACCGCCGCATATAGATAAACAGGACAATTTCGGCTACCACTCCCAAGGCCCAAAGCAGTCCGGTGAGCGTGCTTGAATACTGGAGCTGCTTTAAATAAATGGAATAGAACACATAATAGGGCGCGTGCGCCATTTGCAGCAGGATATTCGCCAGCAAAAAGGCAACGACTTCGGGCTTTTTTACAATACTTAACAGACCCGCAGCGGCAGGGCCGTGTTGGGGGCGTTGGGCTTCTGGCGTAGTGAGCGTCACGAACCAACTTAGGCTAAGTAGGCTGATAATCACCCACGGCAGGTGCGCGATGGGGTGGCTATCCAATAATCGGCCTATGCCTAACACCGCAACAATAAAGCCCACCGAACCCCAGAGCCGAATTTGACTATAGCGGTGTGCCTGGCTTTGTAAATGGTATAAGGTGACGGCCTCAAACTGCGGCAATACCGCATTCCAAAAAAAACTAAAACCTATCGTGAACCAAGCAAACCAAACATAGGCTTTTGCCCATAAAAATCCGGCAAACAGCACGGTAGCAAAAAAGCTGGCAAGACGGATGATGCGTAAACTTTTGCCAGTATGGTCGGCTATTGCGCCCCAAAGATTAGGGGCAATAATGCGTGTGCCTACCATCAAGGCGGAAAGCTGGCCTATTTCAATCGGGTTAAAACTTTGCGATTTTAAATACAAGCTCCAGAAAGGCAAAAAGCCCCCTAAGGTTGCAAAATAAAATCCGTAAAATGCTGACAGTCGCCAGTAGGGGATGGACATCAGGAGTTGTTGGTTTGGGTATGGATTAACGGGTATTTCAAGGTAGGGGTTACATCGCAGGTATTAGTTTTCAGATATGCTTTGTAGCCTTGTAGGCCGGAATAAGGCTGTTTGAACGCGAGTGAAAACAGCCGTTTCCGGCACACCGCGCCCACGATTTGCCGGAAACACCCCTTTTCGCTTACGCTCAAAGCGGCTTATTCCGGCCTACAAGGCTACGCGTGGGCAATGATATACAACAAGCAGAGCTTGAGAACGAGGATAACCGCTACCCGCCGCCTACTACCGCAATATCGGCAAGCCCGACACCACACCCGCATTTTGCGCGCGATGGCGTAAAAAATGATCCATCAACACGATCGCCATCATCGCTTCGGCGATAGGCGTGGCGCGGATGCCGACGCAGGGGTCGTGGCGGCCTTCGGTGACGACGCTGATGGCTTCACCTTGTTGGTTGATGCTACGCCCGGGCAAGCGCAAGCTGGACGTTGGTTTTAAGGCGATGCTGGCGGTAATCGCCTGACCGCTGGAAATGCCGCCCAATATGCCGCCCGCATGGTTGCTTAAGAAGCCTTCCGGGGTGATTTCATCGCGAAATTGCGTGCCTTTGCTGTTGATACAGGCAAAACCATCGCCAATTTCCACGCCTTTGACGGCGTTGATGCTCATCAGCGCATAGGCCAATTCAGCATCTAAGCGGTCGAAAATCGGCTCGCCCAAACCCGGCGGGACATTCGTTGCCACCACTTCAATGCGTGCGCCTATGGATTCGCCTTCTTTGCGCAAGGCATCCATATAAGCTTCCATTTCAGGTACTTTGTCGGCATCGGGGCAAAAAAACGGGTTGCTGTCGATAATCGACCAATCGAGCTTGTCGATTTTTATCGGCCCTAATTGCGACAAATAGCCACGGATTTCAATCCCAGCCTGTTCTTTAAGATATTTTTTGGCAATCCCGCCCGCCGCCACACGCATCGCGGTTTCGCGTGCCGATGAGCGGCCGCCGCCACGGTAATCGCGGAAGCCGTATTTTTGCTGATAAGTGTAGTCGGCATGACCGGGGCGAAAGGTATCGGCAATTTTGGAATAATCTTTAGAACGCTGGTCGGTGTTTTCAATCAACAAACCGATAGCTGTGCCGGTGGTTTTGCCTTCAAACACGCCCGACAAAATTCGCACTTCGTCGGCTTCACGGCGTTGCGTGGTGTGCCGCGAAGTGCCGGGTTTACGGCGGTCTAAATCGGCTTGCAAATCAGCTTCGGTAAGGCTCATGCCCGGCGGGCAACCATCAACGATACAGCCGATGGCCGGGCCGTGGCTTTCGCCAAACGAGGTGACGGTGAATAATTTTCCTATGGTATTTCCAGACATATTAGTTTAAGGCCGCTATAAATAATTCTTCGTAATCATAAAGTTGTTCTGCGGTCAGCAGGAACACGCCGTCCCCGCCGCGCTCAAAATTCAACCAGTAAAAAGGCACGCCCGGGAACATATCCTGCAAGGTTTGTGCGCTACTGCCGACTTCTATAATCAACACGCCTTGCTCGGCCAAATACGCTTTGGCCTCAAGCAAAATGCGCAGCACTATATCCAAGCCTGTTTCCCCGCCTTTAAAGCCCATGTCGGGTTCGGCATGAAATTCTGGGGCGAGTGCCGACCATTCGTCCAAACTGACGTAAGGCGGGTTGCTGACAATCACATCGTAGCGGGCTGGCGGCAGTTGCTTAAATAAATCGGATTGATAGAGCGTGACTTCATCGTTGAGCTGGTGTTTTTCGACATTGATGCGGGCTACGTCTAGGGCATCGGCGGACAAGTCCACGGCATCAATATAGGCTTGCGGAAACGCATAAGCACAGGCGATGGCGATGCACGCACTGCCTGTACACAAATCTAGGATGCGCCCGACATGCTCGGCATCGACCCAAGGCGAAAACCGCTGCTCTATCAGTTCGGCTATCGGGGAGCGGGGGACTAATACCCGTTCATCGACATAAAACGACAAGCCCGCAAACAGGGCTTCGTGGGTTAAATAGGCGGCAGGTATACGGCGGTTAATGCGGCGTTCGATAAGCGTGATGATGTCTTGCCGTTCGCTTAAGGTGAGCGTCACGTCAAAATAACTTTCTGCCAAATCATAAGGTTGGTGTACAGAGTACAGCACTAATGCCACCGCTTCGTCTAGCGCAGTCGCCGTGCCGTGGCCAAAACTGATGTCAGCTTCGCTAAAACGGCTGGCTGCCCAGCGGATATAATCGCGTAGACTGGTGAGGGTGGTTAAAACGTCTGGGGGAGTAGAGAACATAAGTTTAGCCATAAATGATGCGTAGGGCATCGTGAACGGGAATTTTAAACTAAATGGCTG
>JABFST010000395.1 GCA_013140465.1 Methylococcaceae bacterium | reverse complement strand
ATGTTATAGTTCCCACGCTCCGCGTGGGAATTCATCTGGCAACGCTCCAGCGTTGCGGGTCAAAAGCCCAAGAAGACGCTGGAGCATCTACGGAGGCATTCCCACGCAGAGCGTTGGAACGATAAAACACTTGTGTATAACGAAGAGCGCAGAGCGTGGGAACTATAACGTCACTTAAAATGACTGTTTTCGGGGGACTGTTAAAGCGGCTGTTCGGGCAAGATCTGAAACCGTTGCACTCCAGCGGTTCGGGCAACGTCTAAAGCCGTTGCACTCCAGCCAGTTACCCAGTATTACGCATCCCCGCCGCAATCGCATTAATGCTTCTTAACAACGGTTTTAGCCAAGGGCTGTCTTCCGCTACGCTAACATCCGCCGCCCGCAGTTTGCGCAATAAAAACACTTGCAGATAATTCAACGGCCCTAAATAGGCATCGCGGCGTGCTAAAGAGTCGGCAAGGGCTGGGTTGTCCGCCAACAAACGGTCGGTTTCGGTAATGTCTAAAATCCATTGCACACAGCGTTGGTGTTCGGTGGCGATCATGCCGTAAACGCGTTGGCTGGTATCAGGATCGACACACAAACTGGCGTATTCTTTGGCGATGTGCATGTCGGATTTGCTTAAGGCCATTTGTGCATTGCTGAGTAAGTTGCGGAAAAACGGCCATTCTTGGTACATGGTGCGCAGTTTTTCTAGTCGTTCTGGCTTGCCCGCACTCCAAGTGGATAAGCTGGCGCCGATGCCATACCAAGCCGGAAAGGTTTGCCGCGCTTGCGCCCAAGCAAAGACCCAAGCAATCGCGCGTACCGAGTTTTTGGAGCGGTCGCCTTTTTTGCGGTGCGAAGGCCGTGAGCCGATATTAAGCCCGCCTATTTCGCTGACCGGGGTGGCCTCGTAAAAATAATCCAAAAAGCCTGGGGTGCGTTCTGTCAGTTCCCTGTAGCTGTGTTCGCCGATACGCGCCAGTTCATCCATAACCGCCAAATTGTCGGCACTTTCCGGTTTTACGGGCTGTACCAGGCTGGCACTGGCTTTCAACAAACCCGTCACCCCCATCGTCAGTTCATAAATCGCGGTTTCTTTGTTGTTGTAGCGATAAAACAAGACTTCGCCTTGTTCGGTAAATTTAATCTGTCCACGCACGGTATCTGGCGGCTGCGCCAAAATTGCTTCATGGGTAGGGCCGCCGCCGCGTCCGACCGTGCCGCCACGCCCATGGAACAAGCGGCATTTCAAGCCGTAGTTTTCGGTGATGGCAAGGATTTTCCGTTGCGCTTCAGATAAGCCCCACGCCGACGCCAAGATGCCGCCGTCTTTGCACGAATCCGAATAGCCCAGCATGATTTCTTGGCGGTCGCCCAATAAGCGCAACAACTGCCGATAGCAAGGCGTGTCAAACAATTGCGTCAGCACCGCGTCTATGCGGTTAAGGTCGTCTATGGTTTCAAACAACGGGCTAACCCCGATATGGCAATGCCATAGGCCGCCCACATGTCCGACTAGGCCGCTTTGTGCCGCCAAGAGCATCACTTCCATGATGTGGCTGGCTTGGTGGGTCATCGAAATGACGTATTGCCCAAAACAGTTTTCGCCAATTTCCCGGCGCATTTGCGCCATTATCGTAAACACTTCTAAGGTTTCTTGGGTGGCGGCAGACAAGCTGCTACGTTGGTAGCTTAAGCCGCCGGGTACGGCGAGGGCATCACTTAATAATTGTAGGCGTTCGCTTTCATTAAGCGCAGCATAATCCAAGCCCAAAGCCGCGTGCAGTAGTTCGGCGACAGCCTCGCTGTGGCGTGTTGATTCTTGGCGCACGTCCAACTGCATTAAATGGAAGGCGAAAGTATCGGCAAGGCGGATCAAATCGTGCAGCTCTAAGGCGGCAATATTGCCATCGCCGTGGCTGCGTAAAGACTCGGCTAGGATCTGCAAATCCGCGCTAAATTCATCGGCGCCATGATACACGGGGAGGTGCGTAGGCACGGGTTCGCCTTGTAATTGGGCTTGAACCTGTTGCAGTGTGCATTCCATGCGATATTTCATAAACGCGAGTTTGTTTCGGTACGGCTCTTGAACATAGTTTTTTTCTAGGGCGGCGGCAGCAGCGCCCAAGCGCTCACGGTCGGCTGCCAAACTCGCCAAAAATGGCGGCGAAAATTCGCATAGCCCCAGCGAGTGCGAAAGCTGGTCGCGTAATTCGTCCAGCCTTTTGACATACTCTTGCAGCACGGTTTGGGCTTGTAAGCGCAACGCCAACACTGTGGTGGCAGGGGTGACATTGGGGTTGCCGTCACGGTCGCCGCCTATCCAAGAGCCAAACTGCAAAAAGCTGGGTACACGGATGTCTCGGGCTTCGTCGCCATATACATCCAGCAAGGCTTGCTCAAAGTTGCGGTAAACGCGTGCGGTGGCCTGAAATAACGACAGCGAAAAATAAAACAGGCCCGCATCAATCTCATCAGCAACACCTAATTTGCGGGTGCGCACTTCGTCGGTTTTCCACAACAATTGGATTTGTGCCTGTAAGCGCACCAACAACTGCTCGCGGTTGGCACTTTTAAGCGTCCTATCCGTCAAGTTTTCATGGGTGACAAACAAATTGCGCAAGGCACTTTTTACCGTGCGGCGTTTCGCTTCGGTCGGGTGTGCCGTCATGACTGGCAAATACAATAAAGCATCCAAAATCGTTGGCAGCTTATCAGCAGTCACGCCCGATTCTTTCAGCTTTAATAAGGTGTCGTGAAACGAGCCAGACCAATAATGGGCAATCTGGGTTTGCCGCCGTTGCCGTAAATAATGGGCTTCTTCGGCAATATTCAGCACACTAAAGTAACGGTTAAACACCCGCACCACTTCACTGATGCTATCTGCGTCCAAGTTTTCGGCACTGGCCAACAAGTGTTGGCGTGCGCTTAAGCTGGCGTTGCGCCGAAATTGGGTGAAGCGTTTTTGCAATTCCTCAACAGCTTGGGCTACGGCGGGTGTGGCTTGGGCGTTTAACACCTCTGCCAAGGCCGAGCCTAATAGGCGTATGGAATAGCGCAGTTCTTTGTTGTCGGTGGCTAGGTTCATCACATTCTTCCTTAACAAGTAGTTTTAAAATCTGTGGTTTAGCATACCGTCAGCTTTTGATATTGTTAAATAGAATGTTTAGAATAAATTCATCGTAATTAACGATAGTAACTACTTGTACACCGTATCTGCTATTAGCACTGCCCATTAAACAGCGTTGTTTACGGATTACGCCTAGGGCGGTTTCGCCGAAGGCAAACCGCCATGCCCAATGCAGCACTCATGCTCCAAAAGTGGGGGTTGCCTACCGAGACTGTGAAGGTTTTACGAAAATCACTCCCACAAAGCTAACTTTCATTTTTAAGTTATTGTTTTTAAAGTATTGTCGGAGAGGCTTTGGTTTTGTAGGCTAGGCGAAAGCCTCTCCCACAAGGATGATTTCACAGTCTTTACCAGCGAATTCACCCTAAATTAATACGTTTTACGGATTGATGGGAGCCACCGTGTCGGTGTTGGAAGATGTGCAGGAGCTTAATGGCGGACAGCAGTTGGATTGCTGCACAGATGTGGATTTGGGTACGTTTGAAATTGGCGTTGGGGTTAAAAAATGAATAATTACTCGGTTTCGTCGTTAGCCACAGGGGCAATTTTTTGTTCCACGCCTATAATCGCTTGGTTTAAATAGCCAAGATTACGTTCTTCAATAATTTGTATGCCCATCACATAAAAAATAGGCATCCAAAAGGGGTTGATTAAGATGCCGCCCATCACGCTTTTCCATGTTCGCCACAGGTTTTTAAACGGATTGAAAGAATCGGCTAAGGAACCTTCGCTGTAATCAACAAACACGCGAGCGACGGGACGTAGCAATAGGCGTTCTTGGCTATTGAGTTGGGGCAGGGCGGCTGTCAGTTTGCGTTCCATGTTTTGGTAATTGATCCTGGCATAGCTCGCGGACACGGCAAACGTAAGCGCGACCAGAGGCAACAACACGGTGGGTGGTGCGATAGGCGCAAATATTGAAGATAACATGACCAGCCCCAGCCCTAACATCAAGGCATCTTCGCCGCGTTCCACGTCTTTATCAATCGCTGCTAAAACTTCGGCAATAGAGGGTTCATGTTGGCTGCTTAGATAGGTTTGTTGTTTTGGCATATCAGTTTCTCCACGCTAAGCTTTTGGTATAACTGCACCCTGAAAATTGTCAACTTCGCCGTTCCCAAGCTATGAGGGAATCTTGATTCTTGGCTTTGCGTTTATCCGGTAAGGCTGTAGAGCTATTGCCGTGTCGGCAATCTACATGTTGATGGATATTAACGGTGGGAGAGGCTTGGAATGTAACTAGTGGTTATACAAGGCCAACACTTGGCGCACATAGTTTTGGGTTTCGGGGTAGGGGGGGATGGAGTTGTTGTGGCGTAGTACAGCGTTTTCGCCAGCGTTATAAGCGGCGACTGCCAAGTCGAGGTTAGGGGTGAACATGTTGATAAGGTGCTTGAGATAGCGTGTGCCGCCATCGACATTTTGGTCGGGATCTTGGCGGTCAGTAACGCCAAAGCGTCTGGCGGTGTCGGGCATGAGTTGCATCAGGCCCACAGCACCTGCGGGGGATTGGGCATTGGAGTTGTAGGCGGATTCGGTTTGGATGACGGCGTGGACCAGTTTGGCATCAACTTGGTAGCGGTTGGCGGCTTGTTCGATAAGGTCGGCAAAACGCTCTTTATTGGGGCCATTAACATTATAGGTCGCTAGGGTATTGTTTTTGTGGGTGTATAAACGTCCTGTCCCATAGAAATTGGCGAGCCGCTGGCGGATAGGTCGGGTTTTGATGATACGTTTGTACAGGCTGTTTCGGGGTTCGTCGGTATAGTAAACATGCCCATCGGTATCGGTAAACTTGTAAATGTCGGCAATGACTTCTGTTGAAACCAATAACGCCAATAACATAACTGCCATTCTCATACTGCCACCTATTGTAAAGGTTTAACCACCACTAAACTCGCGGCCTTGACCGCTTTTTGCCGGGCTGCGTCCACGTTGTCCGCAGCCGCTAATGCCACGCCCATCCGCCGTGTTATAAACGCTTCGGGCTTGCCAAATAAACGCACTTCGGTATCCGGTTCCGCCAATGCCTGGGCCAGGCCTTCGTAGACCACGCCTTTAGCATCAATACCGCCTAAAATAACCGCACTCGCGCCTACTGTACTTAATTGGGTGTTGACAGGCAAGCCTAAAATGGCGCGGGCATGGAGTTCAAACTCGTCCTGGGCTTGGCTAATCATCGTCACCATGCCCGTATCATGCGGTCTGGGGCTGACTTCGCTAAACCATACCTGATCGCCTTTGATGAACAATTCCACGCCAAATAAGCCTAGGCCACCGATTTCCGTGGTCACTTTTAAGGCGATGTCTTGGGCCAAGGCCAAAGACGCGTCACTCATCGCTTGTGGTTGCCAGCTTTCGCGGTAATCGCCGTGTTCTTGGCGATGGCCTATCGGTGCGCAAAACGAGGTTTGGATGCTGCCGTCGGCGGCTAAGGCGCGCACGGTCAGCAAAGTAATTTCAAAATCAAAATCAATTTTAGCTTCGACGATCACTTTGCCGGTATCCACCCGCCCGCTGGATTTGGCGTAGTCCCATGCCGCCGCGAGTTGCTCGGGGGTTTTAACCATCGATTGGCCTTTACCAGAGGACGACATGGTCGGTTTGATAAAACACGGATAACCTATGCCATTGTCTACGGCGGCTTGCAGTTCGGCAAAGCTTTGGGCAAATGCGTAGGCTGAGGTGGGCAAGCGCAGTTGTTCGGCAACCAACGTGCGTATGCCTTCGCGGTTCATAGTCAATTGGATGGCGCGGGCATTGGGGACGACGGTGCAGCTGCCTTCAGCTTCAATGTCTGCCAACGCAGCGGTGGCGATGGCCTCAATTTCAGGAATGATAAAATGCGGTCGTTCTTGGGCAATCAGCGCCTTAACCGCAACACTGTCAGTCATGTCGATGACGTGGCTACGGTGCGCGACGGCGTGTGCAGGTGCGTTAGGGTAGCGGTCTACGGCGATCACTTCAACGCCATAACGTTGCAGCGCAATGGTTAGCTCTTTGCCCAATTCACCGCTGCCTAATAAGAGGGCGCGGGTGGCGGACGCTGTTAACGGAGTGCCTATGCTCATTGTGTACCTTGTAAGTAATTATCGATGTCGGCCTTAGAAAAACCGATTTTTTTAGCCACTCGGTCAGCATGGCTAACGCGGGATATGCCGGGTATCAGCTGGTAAGTCGGGGCATCGTCGGCGAATTCGACTTGTTTCGGCACGCCGACACGGTCGCGGACAAACTGGTCTACCAACTGGTGGTTATGGGTGATTAAGATGGTGCTGTTGCCTTTGCGGTAAAAACCATTAAGGACGTTGGCGGAGGATTCCATTTTTTCTTCAAACGTCGTGCCTTCGGACAATTCATCCAACACCACCAAACTTTTTGGGGTAGTCGCTAAAAAGATGTCGCGGGTGCGTTTGAGTTCGGTACCAAAACGGCCTTCGCCATCATTTAAATGGCTGACTTCGGAGACTTGGTAAAAAATCCGGTCGGCGACGGTCAGCGTCGCGGCGCGGGCAGGCACATAACAGCCGATTTGCGCCAGCACTTGGATTTGGGTGACGGTTTTACAAAACGCGGTTTTGCCGCCACTGTTAGGGCCGGTAATCAACACCAGTTTGTCGTCTTCCATAACAAAATCATTGCCGACATACTCAGGGTTGTTTTTGCCCAACACCGGATTTTTGGCGGCACTGAGGTTGATTTGATGATGCTCACCCGCTATCAGGTTAGGTAATACGGTCTCGTCGTTGGTGGCTTCGGCGTATTTGCTAAACGCTAGCAATTCATCAAGTTGGCCCAAAGCATCTAAGGCATCGGCGACATCGGGCGAATTTCTGTACAGCGTGCGTAGCGGAATAATGCAGCTGTCGCGGTCAAAACTGCCCACCACGGGGTAATACACCAACAGCATCGGTGCTAAAAATATGGTGGCGGTAGGGATGGCTTCGGCAGTGACACTAAACATATCGGTAGGGAAAAAATGCGCCAAAGCCCAAACGGCAGCAAAAAACAGCGTGATTAACAGCGGCTTAAACAAGCGCGGACGGAAAATAATGGCGGGCGATAATGATCCCGCACGCTGTTCTTTAGATTGGATGCCGCTTTCGGAGATGTACGCAGGGCCCGCCATCAGCGAATAGGCGCGGGAATCGGCAAAGGCTTTAATGCGTTGGAACAGACTTTGTAAATACGCGCTTTCGGCGGCGGGCGTGGTGTCGCTTTGATCGACCAAATCCAGCATCAAGCGGATGCCGCGTTTGTATTGCAGATAGCCGTAACCTTCTATTTCGTGTTCTTCGCGGGCAGTGCCGAACGTCCCTAAAAATTGCCCGAACAACAGCAAGTAAAAGCTTTTTTCGTGAACTTGTGCCGTGTCTACGATGCGTTCAAGGTGGCTGCGCAATTCGG
Source organism: Methylococcaceae bacterium (assembly GCA_013140465.1). Lineage (GTDB taxonomy): Bacteria > Pseudomonadota > Gammaproteobacteria > Methylococcales > Methylomonadaceae > Methylobacter_C. The sequence goes on along the minus strand of JABFST010000395.1, from coordinate 7,401 downwards.
GGTTGTTGCGGATTTCGGTGACGGCGGCCTGTTTGTCTTGTAAGGCATCCAGTTGGTCTAAAGGTTGGGTCAACGAGCGGTATAACACCGCTTGCCCGATTTGGGTGCTGGCGTGGTTGACGGCATCAAACAGCTTATCCACTTCTATGGTGTTGAAGGCACTGTGGTCAATAACACCTGCACCCGTCGCCGAAGGTTGGCTGACTTTAATGTCGGGCCACAGCCCTTGCCATACGTGTAATAGAGTTTCTTTCATGAGGGGTTTAACTCGCTGATTAATGGGCTTAAGTTAATCAAGGGTCAGGCAGGGACAATCACCCTTTAGGATTGATGGCGAGGCGGGCAACGCCTATAAACCTTGCCCGGTCGCCACTCATCCTTATTGGTTAATTAAGTTGACCATAGCCTCAACATGGGCATCGCTGTCATTCAAACAGGCTATATAGTGGTATGCTTCGCCACCTGCTTCGATGAACACGGATTTGTTTTCCATCGCAATTTCTTCCAAAGTTTCCAGGCAATCCACCGCAAAACCGGGGCAGATCACATCCACGGTTTTAATGCCTTCTTTCGGCAGTTGTTCCAAGGTGTCCACACAATACGGCTTTAGCCATTCAGCTTTACCAAAACGCGATTGGAACACCAAGCGCCATTCGTGGGCTTGTAAACCCAAATTTTCGGCAATCAAGGCACCGGTTTTGTGGCATTGGTGAAAATACGGGTCGCCCCATTTGGTAAGCTGTTCTGGCAAGCCATGAAAAGACATCACCAATAATTGGTTTTTGGGTTGTTCCTGCCAAGCTTGGCGCACCGAATCGGCAACCGCATTGATATAACCCGCATCTTGGTGATAATCGCTGATGAAATGCAGGCTGGGCAAATGTCGCCATTGGTTGAGTTCTTTGACCACATCATCATAAATCGACGCGGTGGTGGTGGACGAATACTGCGGATACAAGGGCAACACGATGACATCGGTGATGCCCGCTTGCTTAAATTCTTTAAGGCGCTTGGCGATGGACGGCTCGCCATAGCGCATAGTATGTGTGGCGACAATGCCTTGGGCGTGCAACCGGGCAGCCACTTTTTCGGTCAGCGCTACGGTAAGATAAGTGAGTGGCGAACCTTTTTCATGCCAGACCTTTTTATAGGCTTTGGCTGAACGCGCCGGACGAAACGGCAACACAAAACAATTTAGAATGACCCACCACAGCGGGCGCGGTAAATTGACCACCCGTGGATCACCCAAAAAGTCCCTTAAAAAACGGCGCACTGCTTTGGTTGTGGGCGCGGTGGGTGAGCCTAAGTTAGCCAGCAATACGCCCGTTTTTTTATCAGTCATGCCCCACCTATCGGTTTATAAGATTAAGAAATTCTGAGCGGGTGCTGATTTCTTTACGGAAAATACCCGTCATAACAGAAGTGGTCATCACCGAATTTTGCTTTTCGACGCCACGCATCATCATACATAAATGTTTGGCTTCAATGACCACAGCCACGCCACGCGCATCAATGGACAGTTCTATGGCATCGGCAATTTGTTTGGTGAGTTTTTCTTGGATTTGTAAGCGTCTGGCATACATGTCAATAATGCGTGCCACTTTAGACAAGCCTAACACTTTGCCGCGCGGCAAATAGCCGACATGGCATTTGCCGATAAACGGCAGCAAATGGTGCTCGCACAAGGAATACAGCTCGATGTCCTTAACAATCACCATGTCTTCGGTGTCGGCAGTAAATATAGCGCCGTTAATCACCTCGTCCAGGTCTTTTTCGTAGCCATTATTTAAAAATTTGAACGCCTTGGCGGCGCGTTTAGGGGTATCGATTAAGCCTTCGCGGTCTAAGTCTTCGCCTATACCAGCAATAATGCCAGCAAAATGCTCTTCCATGTTGTTTAGTCTCGGTTAAAAAATACTCGACAGTATAGCATTACCGTGAAGTTGACCGCCACATTTGCGGGCATAGGGTTTCGTAATTTAGATAAATAGCCGTCAAACTATCTTAATTTGCGTGAACTTGCTGGGTATAGCTTAACGCCTCAAGAATGACCTGCCCGTCCGCTCCGCGCAAATTGGCGTGTTCGCTTAGATAACGCCGCCAGCCCCTAGCCCCCGGTTCGCCATGAAACAAGCCTAAAATATGCCGCGTAATACTGTGTACACGACCGCCAGCGTGGACATGCGTTTGTACATAAGGCAATAACAAGTCCACCACCTCACTACGCGACAACGGCTGCTGCTGGCTGCCATACAATTGTTGATCCACTGTCGCTAACAGATAAGGGTTATGGTAGGCTTCGCGCCCCACCATCACGCCATCGACACTGTGCAACAAGTCCTCGGCTTGTCCCAAATCGGTGATGCCGCCGTTGATGATAATCTCCAATTGCGGAAAATCCCGTTTAAGCTGGATCACCCAATCATAACGCAAGGGCGGAATCTCGCGGTTTTGCTTAGGCGACAAACCGCTTAGCCAAGCTTTTCGGGCATGGACGATAAACGTGCGGCAACCCGCCGCCGCGACCGTGGCAATAAACGCGTGCAACTCCGGGTAAGAATCGCGGTCATCAATACCAATCCTAGATTTCACCGTAATCGGCACCGCCGTCGCCGCGATCATAGCTGCCACACAATCGCCGACCAATTGCGGCTCCGCCATCAGGCACGCGCCAAAACGGCCGTTTTGCACGCGGTCGCTAGGACAGCCGACATTTAAATTCACCTCGTTATAACCATAGTCTTCCGCCATCCGGCTGCACAACGCTAAATCTTGGGCTTGGCTGCCGCCTAGCTGCAAAGCCAGCGGTTGTTCCGCCTTATTAAACGCCAAAAACCGCTCCCTATCGCCATGCAGCAAGGCCCCGGTCGTGACCATTTCGGTATATAACATCGCGTGCTGGCTTAACAGCCGATGGAAATAACGGCAATGCCGATCTGTCCAGTCCAGCATAGGGGCTACGCAAAAGCGGTGTGCCGTAAACGGGGTTGGCGGTTGTTCGATAAGGTCTGGTGTCTGGGTCATTGATAGCTGCAAGGTAGTGGGTTGCGGGACATTATCACAATAATCGCGGCAAAATTGAATTTTAGTGGTTGTGGGTAGCTGTCGTCTTTGACGGTTTTTGCCGTTTGGGGTTATTGACTCGTTCTGCTATATCAAGTTTGAGTTCTGTTAGGTTTTGCATATCAGCCACTTACCGCCACACGCGGTATTTTTTCCACATTAATCATAGATACCATGTAAAATTGTAAGACTGTAACAGTCAATTTGGGATGTAAAAGTGTTTAGAGGAACAACCATACTTTCAGTTCGCCGTGGCGATAAAGTTGTTATTGGTGGTGATGGACAAGTCACTTTGGGCAATACCGTGATGAAAGGCAATGCGCGTAAAGTGCGGCGTTTGTATCACGATAAGGTTATCGCCGGATTTGCAGGGGCTACGGCTGACGCATTCACCTTGTTTGAGCATTTTGAAGGCAAGCTGGAAAAGCATCGTGGCAACCTGACCCGCGCCGCCGTGGAAATGGCTAAAGATTGGCGCACCGACCGGGCCTTGCGCAAACTGGAAGCGTTACTGACGATTGCCGATGCACGCACGTCACTGATTATTTCAGGTACGGGCGATGTCATCGAACCCGAATACGACCTGATGGCGATAGGCTCAGGCGGCGCGTTTGCCCAAGCGGCAGCCCGTGCATTATTGGAAAACACCAACTTAAGCGCACGCGAAATTGTGGAACGGTCTTTAAATATTGCCGCTGATATTTGTATTTACACCAACCATAACCTGCGCATAGAAGAACTAGACGCCGAACCCAATGAGTAAACGCATGACACAGATGACCCCTAAAGAAATAGTAAGCGAACTGGACAAACACATCGTCGGACAAGCCAGCGCCAAACGTTCGGTGGCGATTGCCCTGCGCAACCGCTGGCGGCGGCAACAAGTGGATGCGGGCTTGCGCGATGAAATCACGCCCAAAAATATCTTAATGATAGGCCCTACAGGCGTAGGTAAAACCGAAATCGCCAGGCGTTTGGCACGGCTAGCGAATGCGCCGTTCATCAAAATTGAAGCCACCAAATTTACCGAAGTGGGTTATGTCGGCCGGGATGTAGAATCCATCATCCGCGACTTAATCGACACCGCCGTCAAAATGACGCGCATGGCGGAAATGGAAAAAGTGCAGAACAAAGCCTACGACATCGCCGAAGAACGCGTGTTGGACATTTTATTGCCTAGGGCGCATGGCGGCATGTTGTCAGATACCGAAGACGCCACCCGGCAAAAAATGCGCAAAAAATTACGCGAAGGCGATCTCGACAGCAAAGAAATCGAAGTCGACGTCCAAGTCGCGCCGATGGGCGTTGAAATCATGGCGCCGCCGGGCATGGAAGAAATGACCAACCAATTGCAAGGCATGTTCCAAAACTTAGGTTCTGGCAAAACCCGCTCGCGCAAAATGCCCATCAAAAAAGCCTTACAGTCTTTGCAAGAAGACGAAGCCGCCAAGTTAATCAACGAAGAAGACATCCGCGCCCGCGCTGTCGATTCAGTCGAACAAAACGGCATCGTGTTTTTGGACGAAATTGACAAAATCTGCAAACGCTCTGAAATGGGCGGCGGTGGCGGCGAAGTCTCGCGCGAAGGTGTGCAGCGCGATTTGTTGCCGTTGGTTGAAGGCAGCACGGTCAGCACCAAATACGGCGCGATCAAAACCGACCATATTTTGTTTATTGCTTCGGGTGCTTTCCATGTCGCCAAACCCTCAGATTTAATCCCTGAGTTACAAGGCCGTTTTCCTATCCGTGTGGAACTCAGTGCTCTCACGGCAGACGATTTTGTGCGCATCCTGACCGAGCCTAATGCCTCGCTAACCGAACAATACCAAGCCTTATTGGCCACCGAAGGCGTGACTTTAAGCTTTACCGACGCAGGTGTATTGCGGATTGCAGAGCTGGGTTGGCAAGTCAACGAAGCCACCGAAAACATCGGCGCCAGACGCTTGCACACGATGTTGGAACGCTTGTTGGAAGACATTTTATACAATGCCCCCGACTTGGAAGAAACCAACATAGTCATCGATGCGGCCTATGTGGACAAACATCTGGGCGAACTTGTGCAGGATGAAGATTTAAGCCGTTATATCTTATAGAATCCGAAGCTGATAAATCTACATTAAACTCCCTCTACCTCAGGGAGAGGGTAGGGTCAGGGGGATTTAATTTCGCTTTACTTCCTGCGTTCTCTAATATAATTACCGCTAACTGTTCATGCAACGGCGATACCTGTTGCATGAACATCGCTTACACCTTATTAAGCCTATGGAACACGTCCTGATTATCCATGAAGTCGAAGACTATCCCGCTTGGAAAGCTATCTTCGATGGTGCTGCGGATATACGAAAAAGCGCAGGCGAAATCAGCTATCAGGTTTTAAAATACGACACCGACGCCAATAAAATTGTCCATTTTTCCAAATGGACATCGATAGCCGCCGCACAAGCCTTTTTTGAATCGCCAAAGCTGGAGGCCATCCGGCAACAAGCTGGTGTTAAAGCCCCCGAGTTTATTTATTTGCATTTGTTGGAGGCGGGTGTGTTGTAGTGGCTTTGTCGCCAATGTATCCAAACCAGGCCGCCGCCACTAAGCCCCACAGCCGACAGCTTACCATCACCTTTTACCTAAAACCTTCCCTATGCGCCTAACCGTCACCCCTTGCAACACTTGGCCTACCGAAATCAAGCTGCACCAAGCCTCTAATGTGCTGGAAGTTAGTTTTGACGACGGAAGCGTTTTTCAATTGCCTGGCGAATACCTGCGCGTGTATACGCCGTCAGCGGAAGCGGTCGGACATGGTCCTGGGCAAGAAACCCTGCAAATCGGCAAAGAGGCCGTCAGCATCCAGCACATCAAGCCTGTGGGCAATTACGCGATCGCCCCGGTGTTTAGCGACGGGCATGACAGCGGCATTTACACCTTTGATATGCTTTATAAATTAGGCAGCGAATATCCGATATTGTGGGACAATTACCTTAACAAACTCAAAGCCGCTGGCATTCAGCGCAAAGAACCTTTAGCAAACTAAACACGATCATGACTAACGACAACACCACCCATTTTGGTTTTAAAAAAGTAGCCACCGAAGACAAAGTAAAACTGGTCCGTGGCGTTTTTGATTCGGTTGCAGGCCAATACGACATTATGAACGACCTAATGTCCATGGGCATCCACCGCATTTGGAAGCGCGTTGCCGTGCAATTAAGCAACGTCCGTAAAGGCGAACAAGTGCTGGATTTGGCTGGCGGCACCGGCGATTTGACCACTTTGTTTGAGCAACGCGTGGGTAAGGATGGGCAAGTGGTGTTGGCGGACATTAATTCCGAAATGTTGCGCACCGGCCGTAACCGCCTGATAGACAAAGGTTTGGTCGGTAATATCCGTTATGCCCAAGTCAATGCCGAATGTCTGCCGTTTGCCGACAACACCTTCGACTGCGTGTGCATCGCCTTTGGGCTGCGTAATGTCACCGATAAAGACGCGGCTTTGCGCTCCATGCACCGGGTGTTAAAACCGGGCGGACGGGTGATTGTGCTGGAGTTTTCGCACCCGACGGATGCGCTGACCGAAAAAGTCTACGATTTTTATTCCTTTAAACTGCTGCCTAAAATTGGCAAAGTGGTCGCCAAAGATGAAGACAGCTACCGATATTTGGCAGAATCCATCCGTATGCACCCTAAGCAAGATGAACTGAAAGCCATGATGGTTAATGCGGGCTTAGAGCGTTGCGAATATTTCAATATGACCCAAGGCATTGTTGCCGTGCATCGTGGCTATAAAATCTAGCATGGCGATTAAACCCCTGCTTATCAGTGCTTTGGAAAGTGCGCTAAACCAATATCTAGCTTTAGATGACAATCGGTCGGCATTTTTGTCGCCGTTGGCGGCTAAAGTCATAGCCGTGACTATCACGCCGTTTGCTGAAACCATTTATCTCTGCCCACATTCCGATGGCATCCAAATCCTAGATCAATACCCAGACCCCGCCGACACCCATTTGACGGGTTCGTTGTTTGCCTTGGGTCTAATGGGCTTAAGTGCCAAACCCATGCGTTCGATTTTTTCCGGCACGGTGACCATTGAAGGCGACATGCGCACAGGCGAAAAATTTCAGGCCTTGTTTGCGCAACTCGACATCAACTTAGAACGCCCGCTGGCACGGTTGACAGGCACTCAGTTTGCCCATACAGTCAGCCAGTTTTTTCGTGCAGGCCAAGACTGGGGTAAAGAATCGCTAGACACGTTTAGGATAAATGCCGCCGAATTTTTGCAAGAAGAAACCCGCGACCTGCCCGCCGCACCAGAAGCGGATATTTTTTATGCCCAGGTTGATGTGTTGCG
>JABFST010000403.1 GCA_013140465.1 Methylococcaceae bacterium | reverse complement strand
TAGATTTGATGAATAAATATGATGAGCTAAAAGATCAGCAAAATTTAATAGGAAAAAATAACCTATATAATTATGTTTTTGAAAACTTTAAACTTACCCCAATTAAAAAAAACGATTTGAGATTCACAGATGAAGAATCTATCCTTTTAGAAAAGTATTTAAATGGTTTTGAAAATTTTAGCATTAAATCAGAATTACAACGATCAATTGAGGTTTCAAAAAAAATCAATAACCTCAAATCAGTTTCTATGGATGCTGAAATAATTTAGCGCGTAGGGCGCAATAGCATAGCATATTGAACCGCAATACGGCTTCGCCTATCACGCCCTAGGCTAACCTACACTTTTAAACCAACCTTTCCTCACGCAACGCCTGTTGCACTGCCGGCCTTTGGGCGATGCGGCCCGCGTAGCTTGTCAATAAAGCTTACACCTTGGCTTGATACCATAAAACCCGCAGCTTTTGGTGTTAAAGTTAAGGAGGCTCATTGAAAGTTAAAAACTACAGTTTATTGGGTCTGTTTTATTATTTATCGTTGTTTCTGCATTATTAGTTACCCATGAGTTTTAATGATTCTACCTTAAAATACCTTAACTATAAGCCGCACGACTTATCGACAAGCGTATACACGCCCCGCCGACGCTGTAAAAATCCGCACTGACCCACACATCACCGACTGCCGCCAAGTCACCGTCCAAATACACCAAAGGCATTACTTCCCTTTCCCAGGGTGGAATATCGGCTTCTTGAAACAATTTTTTTAGGCTGTGGTGGCCTAGGCGTTGGGGCAGGCGGATTTTTTCGCCGCCGGAACGTGGCCTTATCGTAACCTGTGCCTGTTGCCAATGCGCCAGGGCAATACCCGAGGATGCGTCTATTCTAGCCAACTGTCGGTGTGCCGATAATGCGATGGACGTTTGTGCGTTGGGCCAAGCCATAGCCTGTATGCGCTCTTTTGCAATCGGCAGACAATAGAGCTTATCTTTATAACGGCGCAGCGCATAACTTGTCGTGGCAAGCACAGGGCTACCGTCGGGGCGTGCCGCTAGCACTTCGGCGGCTATGCGGTCTATTAAGCCTTGGGGTGGCATTTTTTCGCCTAGCGTAGACAGCCAATGCCGGATTACTAGGGCTTGTTGCGGCGCATCATAGGTTTGTAACAGGCTGATGCGCAGGGTTTGGTCGGTGGCATCATACAGCGGCTGTAATAATTGCCCTGCCATAGACGCGAGCAGGTGGTCGGCTTCGGCACAATGTCGCGCCGAACGCGCGACGGTTTTGTCACACTGGGGCCAGCGTTGTTTTAACAGCGGCACTACGCGGTTGCGTAAAAAGTTGCGGTCATAATCATCGCAAAGGTTGGTGGGATCAGTCACCCACGTTAAGGCATGTAGCTGTGCATAAGCGTCTATTGCGGCTTTGGCGGTGTCCAGCAAAGGCCGCAGCAACAGCCCTGCGCCACAGGCACTGTGCGTGGGCATAGCCGACAAGCCTTTAACGCCGCTGCCACGCAGTAGCTGCAATAACACCGTTTCTAGTTGGTCTTCCCGATGCTGGGCCAGCATCAGCACATCGTCTTGTTCTAGCAATGCCTTAAAAGCGGCATAGCGGGCATTTCTGGCGGCTTCTTCGGGGCTTTCCCCTGGCGCAGGCTGGGCGTTGACGTATAAAACCACACACTTTACGCCCAAACTGTGCGCAACCGCCGGGCAATGTTCCGCCCATGCGTCGGCAACCGCTTGTAGGCCATGATGCACATACACGGCGGTAACATGTTCCTTAAGCGGGCTGGTCGCCGCCAAATGCAGCAATACATGCGAGTCTATGCCGCCGCTATAGCCTATATAAAGATGCCTAGGCTGGGGATGCGGGCGCAGTGTGGAAAGCAGGGTGTCGGTAGTTGGCAAGGCGGTCATTGTGCGTGTGGGTGGCAATGTTCGGGGAACCCCAGTTAAGTGGGGCACTCGGTTGGGGCGTGCGCGGAGCCGTTGCACGACGGCCTTGGTTTAATCGCTTTTGCCCAAATGGAAAAAACTCAGGCGTTTTTGCCACGACTTGTCTACAGGCCGTATTGGCAACGGGAACAACACCGTCACCTTAAGCCCGCCCAGTTGCGACACGCCTAAAATCAAATCGGCATTATGGATAGAAGCGATACGCTGCACAATCGAAAAACCCAAGCCTGTGCCTTTTGCCGCGCTGGCGGTTTCTACGCAGCGATGGAAGCGTTCCAAGGATTTTTCGTATTGGTCAGGCGCAATGCCTGGGCCGGAGTCTTCAACACATAGCTGCAAATAGTTGTCTTTGCCGGTGATGGTAATCAGCACCGTGCCTTTGACGGGCGTGTATTTAATCGCGTTGTCGATAATATTGCGGATTAAAATGGCGACCAGCGGGCCATTGACAATGACGGGTACGGGGTTGTCTTCAACAAATTCGAGCAGAATTTGTTTTTTATGGGCTTCGGGATCCAAATCGGCAATAACGTGTATCACTTCACGGCTGACCATCGTATTTTGTTTGGTCAAAAACTCGGTGTTGGATTCAATGCGCGAAAACGTCAACAGCTGCTGCACCATATAAGACATGCGGTTGACCGCTTGCTTAATGCGCGACAACGCTTGCTTACGCACTTCTTCATCAGTTGTCCTTAAGGCCACATGGGCTTGGGTCAGCAAACCCGCCAAGGGCGTGCGCAGCTCATGCGAGGCATCGGCGGTAAAGCGGCGTTCATGCTCAAACGCACGCTCTAGCTGCACAAACAGATTGTTGATTTCATTGACGACCGGGACGATTTCGTTGGGCAAGCGTTTGATGGACAAAGGTTTTAAATAACTGGCCTCGCGTTTGGCTAGGGCCTTTTCCAAACGGTTGATAGGCTTTAATGCACGCCCGACTATCAACCAAATCACTAGCCCCAAAAACGGTAAACCAAATAAAAATTGCGTCAACAATTGCAGCGAGATTTCGTCGGTCAGCTCTTGGCGGATCTCTTCTTTTTGCCCGACATGGATAATATATTCGCCCGTAGAATTGGCGATACTAAACACATGCCATTGCTCATTATCAATTTTGGTGTCGCTAAAACCGTGGTTGGTCGAGGCAAAGGCAAATTTTGGCGCACTTTCCGAGCGTAGCATCAAACCTTCTTTTTGCGACCATAATTGAAAGGCGATTTTGCGTTCATACTTATGCCCTAGGGCGTTGGCTTGCAGCAAATCATCAAAAATGGGCCACAATTGCTCGTCGATATTGGTTTGGTTAAAGCCATGCACAGAAAACTCGGGCGAGTTTTCGGTGCGCGACAGTAAACCCGCATCCGCAGACCACAACTGAAAGGCGCTTTTACGCTTAAAACGGCCTTTTAAATTATAAAAATGCAGCAGTTCATCGGCATTTTTTTGTTCTTGGCTCCAATGCCCAGACAAAGAGCCTTCCCGCAACAAGCTTTCGACAAACACATTCAGCACTTTTGCCGATTGCGCCAGCTCGGCATCAAATAAATTAGCCACTTCGTCACGCGTGACTTTGTAGTTAAGATAGGCGGCAATCCCCCAAATCAGCATAGAAGCTGACAATAGGCTGACCAATAATAACTGCCTTAGGGAATAGTTCATTGCTCATCTTCGCTGTCAATAATGTAGCCCACCCCGCGTACCGTGCGTATCAGCGTTGGGTCCAGCTTTTTGCGCAAATAATGGATATGCACTTCCACGGTGTTGCTTTCCACGTCCGAATCCCAAGAATACAGGCTTTCTTCCAAGCGGGCACGCGACACCACTTTGCCGATATTGCCCATCAAAAAGCTGAGCACCTCAAATTCCTTTTGCGACAACTCCACTTTTTCTTGGTTAAACGTGACTTGATGCGATGCCGGATCCAATACGATGCCTTTGTATTCAATCGTGGGCGCACCCCGGCCTTCGCTGCGCCGCGCCAATGCCCGCAAGCGGGCGCAAACTTCATCCAGCTCAAACGGTTTGATGACAAAATCATCAGCCCCGCTGTCTAAGCCTTGCACACGGTCGGGCAGCGTGTCTTTTGCCGTCAACACCATGACTGGGGTTTCGTCCTTACGCGCACGCAAGGCTTTTAACACCGACATGCCATCCATATCGGGCAAGTTTAAATCCAGCACAATCAGCTCGTAGCTGTTTAGCTTTAAGGCTTCATCGGCCAATTTGCCGTTAGTCAGCCAATCCACCGCATAGCCTTCCATTTTAAGGCCCGCGACCAAGCCATCGCCCAAAATTTCATCATCTTCCACCAGCAACAAGCGCATATCTTCTCCTAAACCCAATGAACGGTGTGACCGCCTAAAGCCGCCGCGTGGCGCAATCAACGCACGGAAACATAACCGCCGCGCACGCCGTTTTTAGACAACACCAATTGCCACAGCTGGTTGTCACGCGCCCTAAACGCTCCGGCACAAGACAGCAGATAATACTTCCACATGCGAAAAAACCGTTCGTCATAGTGTTCTTTAATGCTATGCCAATGTTCGAGAAAATTGTCAAACCAGCACATTAAGGTCTTATCATAATCCGCACCGAAATTATGCCAGTCTTCCAACACAAACTTGCCTTCTATGGCTTTGGCAATTTGTTTGACCGACGGCAGCACGCCACCCGGAAATATATATTTGTCCATCCACGGGTCTGTTATCGTCACCGATTTGTTGCCGCCTATGGTGTGCAACAAAAACAAACCGTCATCTTTAAGACAGCGGCGCACGACTTGCATATAGCGTTTGTAGTTTTTAGAGCCAACATGCTCAAACATGCCTATAGATACGATATGGTCAAAGGTTTCGTACAGCTCGCGGTAATCGGCATAACGGATTTCTATCGGCAAGCCCGCGCATAATTCCTTGCATAAGCCCAACTGTGCGCTGGACAGGGTAATGCCGACGCACGACACGCCATAGTGTTCCGCCGCATACTTCATAAAACTGCCCCAACCGCAGCCGATGTCTAAAATGCGTTGGCCCGGTTGCAGGTTTAATTTTCGGCAAACCAAATCAAACTTATGTTCTTGGGCTTGGTCGAGGGTGCTGGCGTGGTGCCAATAGCCACAACTATAAGTGAGCCGCTGGTCCAACATCAGGCGGTACAAATCATTGCCGATGTCGTAATGGTGTTTAATGATGCCGGAAGTCAGGTGTTGGCTTTGGCGGTTGACAAAATAAGCCCGCAATTTATTTTTTATAGTGGTGGCATCCAGCATAACGTGGCTGTCTATGCGTGCTGAGCAAAATTTAGTGAATAACTCATCCAATTGCCCGCACTCCCACCAGCCGTCCATATAGGCTTCGCCCAAACCCAAAGGGCCGTGGATCAGTATCCGTTCGTACAAGTTGGCATTGTATACCTTTATGTCCCAAGGCCGATCGCCGTTAATGGTTATGTCTATCCCGTGTAATAATTTTTCTATTTTTTGGCGAAACTTGTTGTGCGCGTTATCAATTATTTTATCCATAGTGATGCCCCAGGGGGTCGGTGTTCAACTTAGTTATAAGTCCTAAGGGCAATGCGGCGAGTGGGCCTATCCGAATAAGAATCCCCAAGCTTGCTTTTACCTTACCCCCAGACAGTTTGGGTTTATGTCGAGTTCCGCTATTTCATTGTCTTGATTAAGTATATTGATTTTCAATGACATTTTAGCATTGCCGCCGGATAAAGCGAAGGCTGGCAAAAGGCCGAGCAGGGATGATACTTGCAATGGGTGACGAATGAATTACGGCATAGTTTGCCGCTACCCAGAAAGCGGGCGAACCAAGGTTGCTGGTATTATTGGCTAAAGCAGTGGAGCAGAATAAGCCAAAAGGCTAGGCAGGTTCGCCACTGCTGTTTAGATTATCTGCCTGATATATGGATTGTAGGGGCAGTGGCGAGTTGAGGAGGGTGGTGGAGCCACGGTGTTGGCTACAAGTTGTGTTAACCGTGCGGCTATATGCCCACGGTTGTACGCTTAAGCTTTAAGCAACGACTGCGCAAAATCGTTTATACGGCTTGGTTTTTGCGGTACATAATAGACGACAACACTGATAAACCTATCAACACCGCACCTACCAAGCCAGTGACGATTTCGGAAACATGGTGGATCATGCTCAGCAACATAATGGCCGCTAATGAGCCGATGGCATAATGGGCGCCGTGTTCTAAAAACACATATTCGTCTAAAGTGCCTTGGCGCACCAAGTAGACGGTCAGGCTACGCACAAACATCGCGCCTATTGCCAAGCCCAGCATGATGATGACGACATCTTGGGTAATTGCAAACGCACCGATAACGCCGTCGAATGAAAACGAGGCATCCAACACTTCCAGATACAAAAAGATCATTACGCTGCCTTTTTTGATGGCTGCCGAAACTTCTTCGCCTTCTTCTTCATCTTCAAACAAGGCAGCCAAGCTATCGACAATGACAAACAACACTACGCCCGCAATACCCGCCACCATCACGCTCAGGCGTATGGCTTCGGGCAAGCTGCCTTGAAAGCCCAGCAGCAAGCCTAGGGCCAAGATAATTTCTATGGATTCTAGCTTGCCGAAACCGGACAGCTTTTCTTCGATATAGCCTAACCAATGCAATTCTTTGGTTTCGTCAAAAATAAACGCAAAAAACACCATCAGCAAAAACATCCCGCCGAAAGCGGCAATTTGCACATGCGAGGCGTTTAAGTATTGGGCATAAGTCGCGGGGTCGTGCAAAGCCATGTCGGTAACGCCCAACAAACCTATGCCTGTCGCCACGGCAACAATTAAAATGGGAAATAACAGGCGCATCCCAAACACGGCGATGAGTATCCCCCAGGTTAAGAAATATTGCTGCCAACGTTCGTCCATGCGTTTTAGGATAGAGGCGTTGACCACGGCGTTGTCAAACGACAAGCTGACTTCCAGCACGCCTAAAATAAGGGCTATAAATGCGCCCATTAGGCCGCCCCAATAAATGGCGATGGACAGGCACACGGCTGTGACTATAAATGAAAGACGAAAATGTTGCATAAGAGACCCTCAATGGCTAATTAAACTTATGCCACTATAAGTGCATTAAATTTAAAATCAATGTTTCGGCCTGTTAATCGCCAAATCGTGTTGGCAAAGTTGCTAGGCTGATGGACCATCTGCTTAGCTATCCAAGCACATGACCGCATCCATTTCCACACCTGCGCCTTTGGGCAAAGCCGCCACACCAATGGCGGCACGCGCGGGGTAAGGCTCGTGGAAATACTGCCCCATAATTTCGTTGACGATAGGAAAATGCGCCAAATCGGTCAAATATACGTTTAATTTGACAATGTCCGCCAAACTACCGCCCGCCGCGACGGCAACCGCCTGCAAATTGTCAAACACTTGTGTGATTTGGGCGTTGATGTCGCCGTCGATCAGGGTCATAGTTGCAGGGACTAAGGGGATTTGCCCCGACAAATACACGGTTTGGCCGACTTTAACGGCTTGGGAATACGTCCCTATGGCTTTAGGGGCAAGTTCGGTTTGGATGATGTCTTTGCTCATAGTTGTTCCTTGAGGTTTACGGTGCTGTAAAGGCCATTAAATCGGGGGGATTGTGGCTGTTACTGCTGTTGTTGATAAAGTTCGGCAACGGTTTTTGCCGTTTGCAGAAAGATCGGTTCGGTAACAGGTAAGGCTTGCGCGGCTGTAGGAGTGGCACTGGTTTGTTGTCTAACGCCCAGCAAGAAGTTGTCGTAGCTGACAACAACCGCCGCTTTGCCGGCCCCGGCTTGGGAAATGGTAAAACTGACGGTAATTTTTTGTTGGCAAAATAATACTTTAGCGTTGGCATCGGTAGCACCGGAATCTTTAAGTTCGTCACCGTCGATGCTATCCGTTTTCACCTTAAAATTGGCCAGCACCAATTCTTTGGGAAAAGCTTGGGTGAAAATAAGCTTAATGCTGTTGATAAGCTGGGTTTTGTTAAGCTGGCCTTTAAAGGTGATTTTGGGCGAGTCCGAGCGGTTTTTGACGATCACGGTTTGGGTATAATTGCCCGCCAACTTGCCCAAGTAGGTTTCGTTAAAAATATCGCCTTTATTGGCGATAGGGGCGGAAAGGGTGAGCTTGCCGACATCGTAAGCCGCCAAGGTTTGTACTGATGCCCCGACTTTAACCGTACTTTTGATATAGCTGGACAAGTTCCAGACGCCTTCCACGGCGGCATTTGCATGGCACGACAACACTAACAGGCCAGCCGCAACAACAGAGGTGTACCGAGTTTTCATAATAACTCCAAGAATGCTTAAAAAGTCTCATCATATACCTAGGCGTGGCGATTAACATCACCTAAGTGCGTGGGCGTAAGGACAAACCAGCTTGTGCCGCTGCCCCTGCCACCAGAAAAATCAACGCATTAATAGTGATAAAAAAGTTATAATTGGCCTTTACCGCCCAACAAAAAGAGATGACCTATGCAATTATGTGGCTTTAACGTCGGCTTAAACCAACCCTTATTTTTAATCGCAGGCCCTTGTGTGATTGAAAGCGAACAACTGGCTATAGACACGGCGGGTTTTTTAAAAGAACTGACCACCGAATTAAACATCCCCTTCATTTACAAGTCATCTTTTGACAAAGCCAACCGTTCTTCGCATGAAACTTTTCGCGGCTTGGGCGTGGAACGCGGCTTAGACATTTTAGCCAAGGTCAAACAACAAATCGGCGTGCCAGTGCTGACTGATGTCCATGAAGACACACCCTTGGCGGAAGTGGCATCGGTAGTTGATGTTATGCAAACCCCCGCGTTTTTGTGTCGGCAAACCAATTTTATCCAAGCCGTTGCCGCCCAAGGCATCCCCGTAAACATCAAAAAAGGCCAATTTTTGGCGCCGTGGGATATGGCGAATGTCGCCAAAAAAGCCCAAGCCACAGGCAACCAGCAGATCCTAGTGTGCGAGCGTGGCGTATCGTTTGGCTACAATAATTTAGTCTCCGACATGCGTTCTCTAGCCGTGATGCGTGACACCGATTGCCCCGTGGTGTTTGATGCCACGCATTCTGTGCAATTGCCCGGCGGACAAGGCAGCTGTTCGGGTGGACAACGTGAATTCGTCCCGGTCTTGGCGCGCGCTGCCGTCGCAGTAGGCGTGGCGGGCTTGTTTATGGAAACCCACCCTAACCCCGCCGAAGCCAAAAGCGATGGCCCTAACTCGTGGCCTTTGCACCGGATGCGCGAATTATTGGAAACCTTAAAGATTTTAGACCAAGCTGTCAAAAGCCAGCCTTTTATTGAAACTACCTTGTAAATTGTACTAGGGGAAAC
This sequence comes from Methylococcaceae bacterium, assembly GCA_013140465.1. Taxonomy (GTDB): domain Bacteria; phylum Pseudomonadota; class Gammaproteobacteria; order Methylococcales; family Methylomonadaceae; genus Methylobacter_C. Next base: position 5,704 of record JABFST010000403.1, on the reverse strand, counting down.
GCCATGTCCACCATCACCGACATCTCGCAACTGGATCTTAACGGCAACTACAGCTACGCCGATTATTTGACTTGGCAATTTGATGGGGCGGTGGAGTTGCTTAAAGGCAAGATTTCCCTGATGTGTCCTGGGCCAAATGTCAAGCATCAGCGTTTGTCAATTTACCTCAGCAGCCATTTGTTTTTTTATTTCCGAAACAAACCGTGCCAAATTTACGAAGCTCCGTTTGATGTACGCTTATACGACCGCAACAAATCACTACTCGCCAACAAAGAAGTCACCACTGTCGTACAACCCGACATCTGCGTGATCTGCGACATTAGCAAATTGGACGAGCAAGGCTGCAACGGCGCACCCGATTGGATTATTGAAATCTTATCGAAAAGCACCGCCAAAAAAGACTTGCAAACTAAACACGCACTTTACGCCGAAAGCGGCGTAAAAGAGTATTGGCAAGTGTTCCCTTATGAAGAAGTGATTAACCAATTTGTGTTGTCTGATGAAACCGGACATTATCAACTGATCCAAAATTACGCGGGGGATGATGTGGCAAGGCCGCATTTATTTCCCGATTTGGCGATTGATTTGGTGGAATTGTTTAAAGAGGCTTAATTTATAAATATTTAAAAAGAAATTTCCGTTATTTTTCGTACGCTTCGCATAGGAAAAATAAAGTAATAAACATGACTTTCCGATGGTTTATTTTAGTTAGGAATAATTTAATATGAGCAGAAAAAGCAATAACCACGATGATGATATTGACAAAGCTCTAAAGTCTAATGATATTGATAAAATTTATTTCAATGAGTTTGCCATTGGCATGTCAAATAATGATATGTTTATTTTGCTTAGATGCAATGGGAGAGAGGAAGCTTTTTTAAATCTTTCACATATCACAGCCAAATCATTGGCTCTTGCTCTTAGTAAGTCAATCAGCAATTTTGAAGAAAAAACAAATCAGATTATTCGGGTGTCTGATGATAATGATGAAAGTCATGAATAGTTGTAGCAAAGGCTTGGTATTATGAATCTCTATAGTTCTAAAAACTTGCGAACGCCTGAAATAATTCAGCAGAAAAACAGTATTGTTTTGCTAACACCTGTATCTGAAAAGCCTGTTATAAGTGGCATGGATATTCGGAATTTAAACTTTTCCTTTGTGCAAAATACGAATAAATCCGAACTATTTATTCATCAACGACATCCTGCAAAGATTAAAATAGAACTAAAATCATTGGTTGATTTAGCAGAATTAGTGAAAATAGCCGAAAAATATTTTTATGCCAAAAAACAAGGCTTGGTTAAGCGTTTGAACGAATTGCTTACACTATACGATGAAAGTGAAGATGACGATATTTCCGTTGAGTCTTTAAAATCCATGCTGATTTTTTTAAGTTCTATTGGTGATTTTACTATGCCGACTATGACGTTAAATGAAACTGGAACCTTTCAAATTAATTGGCGAAAAAGCAATTCAAACCTAATGACATTGAGGTTTAAAAATAATGGTTTTGTTGATTATGCTATCTTTCAACCTAGCCAGCATATCGAAAATACCATTATTATAAATGGCAACATGAATTTGTTTGACTTTATAGATCACATTAATGATTTCAACCTAATGACCTTGATTAAGAGCTGAGATAAGTGGCTGAGATTGATACGGGTACAGTTGTGCGTTACTGCAAACCCTCCACATTAGATGAGCAAGGAAAGCCAATGGGGTCGTCTTTTCAATTACGCATTCGAACGCCAACTGAAAAGTATTTGTCAGTACACCTTCTTGACTATTTTGACAAACCTTCTGAAATAGAAAAAGCCTCCGCCGTCAAAGTTGCAATGCAAAAACAGGGGTTCAACTTTAAGGAGAATGGTGTTTTTACAACACTCGATATAAAGCAATCCCAAGATTACATTAATCAGTTAATTTCAGAAAAAATAAGTTATAAATCCCTAAATTTACCTCATTGCGGGATTTTTCATGAGTATGATGATTTGGTTATTTCTGAGCTTTTGTCGCAATGTGTCTTAAATAACTATTCGATAAATCAGCTTTAATTTAATGACCGAAAGAGTTTTTATTCTTAATTTTCAACCCTTATGCAACACACCGTTGCCTTTATTAACCTTCGGAGTAATACCACAACATGAGTAAAATCGTAGACATTAAAGCAAGAGAAATTTTAGATTCACGCGGCAACCCCACCGTGGAAGCCGATGTGATTTTAGCATCGGGTGTGGTGGCGAGCGCGATGGTGCCCTCCGGCGCATCAACTGGCGAGCGCGAAGCGATAGAATTGCGTGACGGTGACAAAGGCCGTTATTTGGGCAAAGGCGTGTTGAACGCGGTTAACAACGTCACTTCTGAAATTCGTGACGCGATTATCGGTTTGGATGTCAACGACCAAGCGGCAATAGACAACGCGATGATTGCGTTGGATGGCACCGACACCAAAGCCCGCTTAGGCGCAAACGCGATGCTGGCGGTGTCTATGGCAGCGGCCCATGCAGCGGCTAAACACGCGGGGCAACCGTTGTACCGCCACTTGAACACATCAGGTGAGTTCATCTTGCCTGTGCCGATGATGAACATCATCAACGGCGGTTCACACGCCGACAACAGCGTAGACCTGCAAGAATTTATGATTTTGCCTGTTGGCGCACCCAGCTTCCGCGAAGCCATCCGTTATGGCGCAGAAGTGTTCCATAACTTAAGCAAAGTTTTAAAATCTAAAGGCTTGGCAACAACTGTTGGCGACGAAGGCGGTTTTGCCCCCAACTTGTCTTCTAACGAAGAAGCTATCAGTGTTATTTTACAAGCGATTGAACAAGCGGGTTACAAACCAGGTGTAGACATCTACTTAGGTTTGGATGCCGCCGCGTCTGAATATTACAGCGACGGCATTTACAACTTGGCCTCTGAAGGCAAAACTTACAGTTCAGCAGCAATGGCAGATTTCTTTGTCGATTGGGTAGACCGTTATCCGATTATCAGCATTGAAGACGGCTTTGACGAAAACGATTGGGATGGCTGGAAATTATTGACCGAAAAATTGGGCGATCGCATCCAATTGGTCGGTGATGATTTGTTCGTAACCAACCCTGCCATTTTGGCAAAAGGCATCGAACGCAATATTGCCAACTCGATCCTGATTAAAGTCAACCAAATCGGCACTTTAACCGAAACTTTGGCAGCTATCGACATGGCGCACAAAGCCGGTTATTCCGCAGTCGTTTCACATCGTTCAGGCGAAACCGAAGACGTGACCATTGCTGACTTGGCAGTTGCCACTGGCACAGGCCAAATCAAAACCGGTTCCTTAAGCCGTTCCGACCGTGTTGCCAAATACAACCGTTTGATGAAAATCGAGGAAGAATTGGGCAGCTTGGCTAAATACGCGGGACGCAGCGCATTTAGAATGCTTTAATCTGGGTTAATCAAGGCGCTAGGTGTTTACACCTAGTGCCTTGTTACTTTTTATAGGCTTTATGAAAATTCTTCTGGCAATCATTTTGGCGTTGACCGCCTTGCTGCAATACCGTTTATGGGAAGGCGACGGCGGCATTAAGGAAATCAAGGCCGACCAAATCCGCTTGGATGAGCTTAAAAAACAAGTTGCCGAAAAAAAAGAGCGCAACGACGCGTTGTATGCCGAAGTGGAAGACTTGCGCAAAGGCCAAGAAGCCGTGGAAGAACGCGCTAGGGAAGAGTTAGGGATGATACGCGAAGGGGAGACTTTTTTTCAGGTGTTGGAATAACAGCTAAGCACTTTTTAGCCTTGCCAATGATGAATGCCAAGTAAGATGCGTAGGCTTTTTTGCCCAACGTACTGCACCGCAAGTCAATTTGTAGGTAGAAAAGCCCGCCACCCTGTGACTATTCTTATCACGCAGTAACCGGAATAAAATTATGCAACAAGCCACTGTAGATATTCCTAATGACTTTAGTCGGTATCCGGCTGGACGATATATTTCAGACGGCCCTTACAACGGCACAAAATTTAGGGATGATTTTTTAATCGAACCCTTAAAAAGCCATCGGCATACCGTACTTATGTTTGATGGTGCGCGTGGTTATGGTTCGTCTTTTCTTGAAGAAGCCTTTGGCGGCTTGGTTCGGCTGGGTTTCAACAAAGCGCAAATACTCGAAACATTCGAGTTCATTTCTAATAGTGATCCTACCTTGCCTAACGAAATTATTGATTACATTAATGATGCTGAAAAGGGCTGCTAAAGGTGGTTGCTGAAAGCTGTCAACTGCTTACCCCGATTATTGTCATTGCGGGGTGGTTTTTTGTGGATTGGCGCACAAACAAACGTGAACTGCGCAAAGAGAAACGTGCATTAATCGATAAGATTCATTTAGACCTTAACGCAATTGAGCAAAAAGCGGTCGCGTACCATCAATCTACACATAGCAATGAACAGCTGGGTAAAGAAATAAAAGTGTTGTTGAATCGTCTTATTAGCGTATTAAACCGTGAAAAACTTATCAGCCAAGACGATTTTTCAAGCTTTTCAAATTTCAGAAAAGCCATCACCTTAAATAATTTTGATTCATCCGCTTTTGTTTGCCAGCCTGACAATAGTGAGCTGCTGGACAGGATATATGCGGCAAAAGACCAGCTTATCCATAACATTGAAACCAAATTCAACACCGATTTTAGGTAGACAGCCATTGTTTTTCTTAAAATTTTATTATTTTATTGATGATTTGCGCGTAGCTGTAAATCGTCACCTGTTTATGACCCTCTAATGGATTCCACTATCAAATTCTGGGCCGTCGTCCCTGCTGCCGGTGTCGGCAAACGCATGAACGCCGACCGCCCCAAACAATACCTGCCGCTCGCCGATAAAACCGTCATCGAACACACCTTGTTGCGCTTATTAAGTGCCGAAGTGTTTACCGCCGTGGCAGTCGCCATTTCCATAGAAGACCCGTATTGGCCCGAACTAGCCGTCGCCACCCATCCGCGCATCATCACGGCTGCTGGGGGCAAAGAACGTGCGGATTCGGTGCTATCGGCCCTACACGCCATCAGCGGCGCAGCCGCAGACGACGATTGGGTGTTGGTGCATGATGCCGCCAGACCGTGCTTGACAGCGGCTGACATCCATTTATTGATCGACACCTTAAAAGACGATGCCGTAGGCGGCATTTTGGCCTTATCCTCACACGACACCTTAAAAAACGTGCAAGGCCACAGCATTCTTGGCACACTAGACCGCAGCCATATTTGGCGTGCCTTAACGCCGCAAATGTTCCGTTATGGGGTATTGAAAACCGCCTTGGCTACGGCACAAGGCAACCTGGCGATTACCGACGAAGCCAGTGCCTTGGAATTACAAGGTTTACAGCCAAAAATTGTTGAAGGCCGTCCTGATAACATTAAAATCACCCGGCCCGAAGACTTGGCATTAGCGCAATTTTATTTGGGGCAACAACATGATTAGAGTAGGACAAGGCTATGATGTCCACCGTTTTAACGACGGCACTGCCATTATTTTGGGCGGGGTCAGCATCCCTTACGAACAAGGCTTAGAAGCCCACTCCGATGGCGATGTCGTGCTGCACGCATTGTGTGATGCCATTTTGGGCGCGGCGGCCTTAGGTGACATCGGCAAACACTTCCCAGACACCGACCCCGCCTTTAAAGGCGCGGACAGCCGCGTGCTGTTGCGCCATGTATACGCGATTGTGCAA
>JABFST010000461.1 GCA_013140465.1 Methylococcaceae bacterium | reverse complement strand
GAACGTCCCAGAAAGCGGACGTTGCAAGGTTTGCCCAACCCCATCCTTACCCTGTTGCGACAAGCCCGGGACATCGGGCTAAGCCGTGTTTAATCAATGGGATAGGGGCTTAAGTTGGCGCGTATGTTTAATACCCCCCCCCTCAATCCCCCCTTTTCAAGGGGGGAGAGCTTGCGAGGGGGGCTGAATAAGTACGAAACGACTAGAGGATTAACCGCTACTATTCCTCGGATGCTAAAATGTCGGGCAACGATAATGCTGTTGCCCGACTACATGGCTAGAAGAAGTTGTGTGTAATTATGTGGCATCGCGGATTCGTTATAACTGCGTAAGAAAATCCCACTCATCCAACCAAGTAGATTTATTTACGCGCTGAATCAACTCTATAAAATTTGTTTCAATATCGAACTGTTCACCATAGTTACTTACAACTTCCTTAATCACAACTTCAACCTGTTCTTTTTTCATGAGTCTGTGGTAAAGGTCTTGAGATAAGCTCTCTTTTACATGTTCACGAATCCGAGTGTTAATCTGCTGATCATTAGCATCAATTTGAGGTTTCCCAAAAATAGTATTCAATGAATCTCGAACTTTTTTATGTTGATGGCTAGTATCTTCATAAAATTTAGAAGAGTAAGAATCCGCTAAAGATTCCCCCTGTGCTTCATAGTGGCTTTTGAGTGCTTCATAAACGTCTTCAAAACTTGCCTGATGATTTTTGGTATTTAACCATTCGACAAGCAAACGAGCCGTTTTTTGTAAATCGGTAAATAATGTCGCCTCAAAGGTATAGGAAGACCAAATATGAGCTGGTAATTTTCTATTCAATCGCGTTTTAATATCCGTGCAAAACCTATCATCTAAATAATCCCTATCAAAAATTAGCACCGATTTTGCCCATAATGTCTTTTCATTTTTTATCGCAGAAAAAACAGTTTCATAGTGATGTAATTGAGTAAAGACATTATTAACCCCCCCCAATACCCAATAGACATAACGTTTAGGATTATTGATGACAGCTTTTTTTAAGAGTAAATCAAAGACCCGTGCGTCATCTTCACCTTCTACGAACACCAGCCGATCCGCTTCAATCGCATTGACAAAATCCAAACCATTGCTATGTCCCAAAGCACTAATTACCGGATTAGTTACAGTTGGATAAATGCCTTTAAAATGGGCGTGCTGCTTACCAATATCTTGCGATCCCAGATTTTTATAGTGATTAACGGGCTTGCTTTCTAAATGGAACAGATAATCCAGCGGGGCATTACGAATTAAAGACTCATTGTGTGTGGATAAGATCACTTGGGTGTTTTTGCTAAATTTTACCAACGTAGTGAGTAAACGTTGTTGTATATCACGATGGATATGGCTGTCCGGTTCGTCTAACAGAACTAAATTCATATCTTTTTGATAACCACCTTCTGCATACAAGTTCAGCAAAATTTCCATAATTTGTAATGCTCCACTACCTAATAACGCAATTTCTTTTTCGACATCACGCGGGCCAATTTTGAAATTAAAAATGATATGGGTATCGTTGTTAATATTGCTGGAAGTGCTAATTTCAATTTGTTGTTGGTTATCGAATAAAATATATGATAAGTCCTGTAGAAACCCTTGAAATGGATGTGTTAAATAGATACGGTGTAAACGGTTTCTAAATACGCTAGCAGATTCACGGGCTAAAATGGCATTTTCAATTTGTGGCTTAGTAAAAAAAAGCTCATGCTGCCTAAGGGACGATAAGGGTGACGCATAATAAATCCCGATAGGGTTAGGCAACCGTTTAAAAAAATCATTGAACTGTTGATAATCATAAGACGTGTTACCTTCGAGTTCGATAACATAGTTCAAGCCAGATTCTTTAATATTAAAAGAAATTGTCAATTCTTTTTCATTATCGGGAGGTAATGGTGTTTCAACAGAAAAAGATTCTGATGTGTGGCTATCCCAAATAGAAGAGAAAATATTTTCAAAATCTGATTTTTGTTCTTGTTTGGAAAAAGTTGCTTTTAACTGGATATAATTATTTTTATCACATTGGTAAAAAATATCATGAATATGCGGCGATCTGACGCTATTGATTTGTGTATTGGGAAAATACTTATTTTGCGTATTACCCAATACATAATCGCCTTTGTTATAATTTTTAGTTGTTTTCTTTGCTTCTTGGATTAAGTTAGCAAAACATTCATGCCAAAGTGAAATGGCTTCCAGCATAGTGGTTTTGCCTGCATTATTGACTCCAGTAAGGATATTGACACCTTCATTGAGCTCAATAGTAACATTCTGAAATGATTTAAAATTTATGACTTGCAGTTGTTTTAGGAACATAAGAAGCAAACATTAATTAACAAGACTAAAACACTATTGAAAGTGCATTAAATAACCGCATAGGCTTCGTGAAGCTGTCATACGGGTTTAACCCTGAGTATTGAAACCCAGCAAGAATAGCTTTAGGGTAGGCATTCCCAAGAAGGGCTTGGAAATGAGAAAAACCACGCCAGAAACAAAAGAACCATATTTATCTATGTTCAATCAATGATGTTTGCGTAATTTCTACGAATTCATACCTGTTAAATGCCTCAATTATTACAGATATATTTTTTGCGAAAATTTCTTCAAGAGCCTGATTATTCACATTTCCGGTTGATACCAAGAGCAGCTTAAATGGCACTCCCGAAAGCAATAGCGAATTGACGAAATCGGCATCTTTAGTAATGACGACGCGTTGCTCTTCCATTGAGATCTCGTTAATACGCCAATCCGGTGTCCGATTTCCAGACGGCAAATCCAAAGTATGCAGAACATTATGTCCCCACCACTTCAAACTAGCCGCCAGATGCCTTGGTAATTGCGCATCAACAATAAACTTCATGCCGCCAACTGTGCAATCCGTTTTACCTTAACAAGATCGGAGGCGAACGCCAACGCCGCCATAATGTCTTCTCTTTCCAGATCTTCGTAATCTGCTAGTATCGCTTCAACACTCATGCCCGCACTTAACCATTCCAGGATATTTTCAACCGGATAACGTAAACCCCGTATACAAGGCTTACCATGACAAATGCTGCTGTCTATGGTTATCCGTTCGGATAATAATGTTGTCATATTAGTCACCGTAAAACTTTAATTATATTGATTGGCAGCCTTGTAGATTTAGCCGGGTTGCTTGGGTTGATGCTGTTCTAACCCAGAATTTTCGCACGTGGGGTTGGGTTGCGAAAAGTTGCAACCTACCCTACGCGACTGTAACATCCGCGCCAAACCAATGGGGGAGTTGCGCGTCAACTAAAAACGCATGTCAAGCAACGTTCAAAATCGGCTGATCCATCAGGTTCGCCGCGTATTCAAGTGAGGCTTTAATGTCATCCGCTTCAAGATAAGGATAATCTTCTAATATTTCGGCCGTACTGGCACCTGATGCCAATAAATCAAGAATATCCTTTACTCTAATTCGCATATTGCGGATGCAAGGCCGACCACCGCATAATTGTGGATCAGTCGTAATTCTTTTTAATGAGTTCATTATGTTTTCTCATAAGTCGGATAGGTTGGGTACATGCTTTTCGTACCCGACATTTCTAGGTTCATTACAGGAACGACTAGAGGTTTACCCACTGCTATTCCTCGGATGCTAAAATGTCAGGCAACTGTAATGCTGTTGCCCTACTACATGGCTAAATTATATAACCTCATAGGCTTCGTGAATCTTTAACCATGGGTATTTAAACCCAGCAAGCAGAGCTTTAGGGGAGGCATTCCCCATACGCGCCAACTTAAGCCCCCAACCCCCTGTTTACCCTTGAAAAACAAGGTGTGGCAACCCCATATTAGGAAGCTTTGACCTACCAGAGTGAAAGCCGCCATGAAGTTGCCACAGCCATTAG
>JABFST010000472.1 GCA_013140465.1 Methylococcaceae bacterium | reverse complement strand
AGGGTTTCAATAACCACACCGCCAGCACTGACACCCGGAATCGCGGGGGTGACGGAATCATCAGCTTGGGCAATCGCCGCAAAGCTCATTGCGCCTAGCAAGGTAAATAACGCGCGTGAAGGTTGGCATAACATGCTTTACTCCAATTTATGATGCGTAGATTTTATTAAGTTGGCGTGCCGTGGCTCTAGTCCACGCACGCCACCCATACCGGGTAAGGTGTAAGGGTCTTGATGAGGTGTCGCCGTTAAAAGTTTGACCTAAAGTTCACGCCAAAATAACGTGCTTCGCCTTGTACGCCGCTGACGGTGCTGGTGCCGGACATGCTGCCGACATTGGTGACAAAACGGGTGTCAAAAATATTGCGGGCAATCAGGCTCAGGTTGTATTTGCCGTTATGGCTGGCAACACCAATACCGCCATCAGTGATGTGATAAGCTTTTTGCCAGCCGTATTGTGATAAGTCGGAATTCATGTTGGCGCCAGAACGGTAGCTGTTGTTCAGGAAGACGATGCCATCTAAGCCATAAAATCCCAAAGGCTTACGGTAATCTGCGCCAAAGTTGACGGTAAACTGTGGCGCGTTCGGAATGGTTTTGCCGGTAAAGTTGCAAGGCTTGCTGTTGTTGTCTTCGGGTACGCAAGGGGCGTTGGCAAAATCGGTGTATACCGCATGGTTAAACGCGCCGTTTAAGAAGGTACTTAAGCCTTCCAACGGTATCCAAGTGGTTTCTAATTCCACACCCTGCATTTCAATTTCACCGACGTTACCTGTTTTGGTCCTAAAGCCTGAATTTGTGGTGGCATCGGCAACCGTCAAACGGGCTTGGTAATCGGCGACCAAGGTGTCGTATAGGTTGAGGTTGACAAACAATGAGCGGTTAAACCAAGAGCTTTTAAGCCCCAATTCAAAATCCAGTACTTTTTCGGACTTGGCGTTTTCTGCCTTGCCGTTGGCATCAAACAACGCCGCCCCCGCTTTTTCGCCCCCTGCCACAGAGAAATAAACCATCAAATCTTTAGTAAATTTGTAGTTAGGGTTGACCAACCAGTTTTGTGAGTTTTCGTCAAACCCTTGGCGGTCGATTTTGCCGTATTGATTGCCTAAAATGCCGCCGCTAATGCCGTTGCCACGGATGCTGATGGCATCGGAGATGTTTTTGGCAGTTGCGCCTTTGTAATTGGCTAAGGTTAGGTCATGGGGCGTGGAATAATATTTTTGGGTGGTGTTGCTGCGGTCTTCCCAAGTATCGCGTATGCCTAAGGTCAGCGTGGCTTTGTCGGTGATATGCAAATCGGCTTGGCCAAATGCCGATAAACTCGTAACAGTTGGGTTATTTAAGGTCGTAGCCAACAAGCCGTCTAAGGAGTCGCGCATTAATTGGCGGCCTATGGCGGTTGCGTTAAGGCGGCTATACGCGGCATTGCTGGCATTAAATGCACCTGCATCGGCGCCATAAGCGGTTTGGCTGGTGACATCATTATTCGTCCTTAAGCCTAGCGCACCGACTTGATAGTCAATAAACCCAAAGCCTGGCTCTAGTGAGGTCAAGCGCAGTTCTTGTGACCATTGCCGTGCCTCTACAGTGCCGCCAGCAATCTCAGAGATGGCAAAGGGTGAACGGTCGCCGTCGTTATGCGGTTCAAACATGCCGTAGCGGTAAGCGGAGATGGACGTGAGTTTGTGGCCCGGCAAATCGTAGTTGATTTCGCCAGATACGCCTTGTTGGTCAGCGCGTGAGCCGCGTATGTCGTCGAATTGCACTTTGCGCGGGTCGCCGCTGACTGCCCTAAAGGTCTTGCCATTTTGGTTGAAATGGTCGCGTGCCAAGCGGGTGCTCCAACTGGTGGCGCGCAATTCCCCAGTGGTAAATTTAACCGGGTCTATCACGTTATAGTCGGCAATTTGCGAGTTGGTCGATGAGGCGCGATCCAAGATAATTTTGGCGGACAGTTTTTCGGTGGGGGTGAACAACAACTGTAATCGCCCGCCTAAACGGGTGGTTTCTTTAAGCTTACCGATAGTGACTGGGCCATCTAGGTTATCGACAAAGCCATCGCGTTTGTCGATGTAAAAAGAGCCACGATATGCCAACAAGCCATCAATAACCGCGCCCGTTGCCGAGGCTTTGCCTTGCAAAGAATCACGATTGCCGGCAAAACCTTCCACATAATATTGGGATTTCCATGATGGGGCTTTGGTGACGATGTTTAACAAGCCTAAGTTGGCGTTTTTGCCTTGTAACGTGCCTTGTGGGCCGCGCAATAACTCGATATGGTCCAAATCGACGAAGTTGGTGTAAGCGCTGCCCGGCCAAATAATCGGCACGTTATCGACTTGTACGCCGACGCTGGGGTCGCGCGCTTCGTCACTGGCGTTTTTGCCCAAGCCACGGATGGCGATACTGGTTTGCCGAGAGTTACTAGCGGTAAACAATAAGTTAGGCACTTTTTGAGTAATTTCATGCACTGATACGATGTTGTCACGCTTAGTGACTTCACCGCCGACTACTGAAATGGGCAATGGTACGTCTTGCAGTTTTTCTTCCTTACGGCGTGAGTTCACGACGATTTCGCCTAAGGCTTTTGGGGCTTCGGCAACAAATTCGGGTTTGCTCGGGATGGCTTCAGCCAGCGGTGCCGCAACGACGGGCGCGACTTCGGCAGCAGGAGCAACTGCCGGTTCGGCTGCCGTGGTTGCCACGGATTTTTTCAGCTGTTCATTTTCTTGTTTGGAGGCCGCCAACTCTTTTTTAAGGCGTTCCACTTCGGCTGCCAAATCGGTGTCATCTTTGGCATAACTGTAGTTAGGAGCCAGCAAGCTGGCAGCGACCAATAAGGCCGCGCTTTGAAAAGATGCGTCTTTGCGTTTCTGGCTTCGGGGTGGTTGCCCACCGGGTCGGTGCTTGTTCATGGCTAGTTTCTCTATAAATGTCTGGTATCTAAAGGGTGGCGACCCTGCACGAGGGACCCCGGAGGCTGCTGACAGACAGATAACACGATAGGCTTTAAACGTTCAGAGTCCCCTTGTTAAAGTGGTGTTTAAGTCCTATGCGTGCCATCTGTGGTTCATCGAGCCTCCGGTAATCGCCAATAACTTTTTTTTTGGGCAAAGCTTCCCTAGCCAGCCCAAGAGGGCTGGTTTTGGGGGTATTGGATGAGCGTTATTTACCCGGAACAGTCAGAACAGCGAGTTTGGTAATACCCGAACGTTCTATGGAGGACATGACTTTAGCGACAGTGCCGTATTGCACGGCATCGTCGGCATTGAGGTTGAGCGCGATTTCGGGGTCGGCGGCTTTGCGTTGCAGCAATTCGTTTTCAAATGCTTCGAGTGCAATCTCGGTTTTGTCGATGAACACTTTGCCTTTGGCATCGACACTGATATAAACCGCCTCTTTTTCTTCGGGGGGTGCTGTTTCTGCCGTTTTGGGCAGATTGACATGCACCGCTTGGGTTAATAATGGCGCAGTGACGATAAACACCACCAGCAACACCAACATGACGTCTACTAAGGGCGTAACGTTGATTTCGCTCATCACATCATCGCCGCCATCATCTTGTGTCTTAAAAGCCATTAGATTTGCGCCCCTTCCGCTGATAGGTCTTCTATGTTGCCTGTGCTAGGCACGGCCTTTTTAGGTTTTGGCGGTTCATTACGGACCGCAGCTGTGCCGATAGGGGCTTCTGGTCGTCTGATTAAAAACGAGGTTTTTAAGGCCAGATGCACAAAATCAATGGCAAAATCATCCAAGAACGCCCAAATGACTTTGTTGCGGCGGATAAAAAAGTTATAGCCAATCACCGCCGGAACAGCGACGGCAATACCCACCGCTGTGGCGACCAAGGCTTCACCAATAGGCCCTGCCACGACTTCAAGGCTGGCAGAACCGCTTTTGCTGATGCTGGTCAATGCGCCCATAATGCCCCATACCGTACCGAACAAGCCGACAAACGGTGAGATACTGCCGATAGTTGCCAAAATCGACAGGCCGCTTTCTAAAGCACCGCGTTCTTTCTGCATTTGCTGGCGCAAGCGTCTGTCCAGCAATTCTTGGCGGTCGCCTGTGTGTTCCAAATCGTGGGTACTGGTGCCGCCGTCTGCTTCGCGTAAAGTGTTAAATCCCACTTCCGCCACGCGTGCTGCCGGGCCATTATTAACGGGCAATTCGGAAGCGGCTTGGAAGTCTTGGGCTTTCCAAAACTTCTTGTGGTAACCCCGGTTGTAATAACTGATACGCAAATGCTGTATGCCTTTAATAAGGATTAAGGCCCAAGTGATTGCCGAAAAGGCAATCAATACATAAAGGGTTGCATCAACAATCAAGGCTGACGTGATGTCATGGGCGGCTGGCGCGGCATCTTTGGCGACATTCGCCAATTGCGGCGTGGCATCTGCCGCTACGGTTTTGGCTGCGGTCAAGTCTGTGCCGGGTACGGGACTGCCTGTAATCGGCGTTGCGGTTGCGGGTACGCCTGTTGGCGGGGTTGCGATGGCGGCCTGAGGAATCCCCGTTGCTGCCGTTGTTGTCGTTTGTGCCATAAAAAAACCTCAAGCTTGTATGTTAAAAGTAATTGGAATAGTGACCCACCCATCGATGGGGGTTGTGCCGCGCTTAGCGGGTACGAATGACCATTGGCGTACCGTTCTGACGGCCTCATCGTCTAAGATGTCTTTGCCGCTGGATTTTTGCACATTGACTTGGTCGGGTTTGCCGCTGGCCAAAACATGCACTTTCATAACCACTTTGCCTTCCCAGCCGCGTTCCATTGCCAGCTCAGGATAGACGGGCGGCGGATTGTTCAAGTAACCCGCACCTGCACTCGGTTGTGTGACCTTTTCCACGGGCGGTGGCGGTGGAGGCGGTGGTGGTGCAGCCATCACGGGTGCGGCGCTGTCAGTAACTTCTGTGGTTGTGGCTATCGGCGGCGGTGGTGTTTGCACGACGGGTTTAGGAGCCGGTTTGGGTTTCACTTTGGGTTTAGGCGGTTTTTTTAACGCCACCACTTTTGGCGGTGGCGGCGGGGGTGGGGGCTGATCCACATGTTTAGGTTGCGGGCGCACAAAAGAAATCTGTACTTTGGGCGGTGGTTTGATGGCTGCTATTTGCTCATCTTCGATTTTCGACTGTTGGAAATGGTCGTAAACAACACTGTGTATCAGCACGGATAAAATGCCTATCAACAGATAATCAACCAGCTTGTTGTCCCGTTGCGTAAAGTTGGGCCGAAAATCAGCCAATACGCCTGTTGCCACGCCTGACCAACGTGCGGCAGACGAACGGTGAACATCGGGCTTAATGGCGATGACATTGGTCTTTTTCTTTTCCGACACAAGTGCGGGTGGTTTATCGTGGTCGAAAACTGGCAAAGGTCTATTCATGCTAACGCTCCCGTTAAATAAAAAAGAGCCGGCGCGAGTTCATGCAATCATGAGCCGACAACAGGGTGTGTTGTCGGTGTCCGGCTTTAGTGCTTATGTATTGTTTACTAAAGCAGCTACCGTGCCAGTTTTTGATAATCACTACACCAGTCTTAAGGAAAATGCTTGCTTAGGCTATAAGTGATTGTATTAAAAATAGTTTATATGGAACTTTTTTGCTTGGACGGGATTTTTTTTGGGTGTAGGCGGGCGAATTTTGCCGTCAGACTCAGGCGGGCTATTGCTTGTTGAGCATCAGATTAAATAAGCATTTGCTAGTTAGGTGTTGGCAAATCAACAGTTGGCAGGGTGTGAGGGGGAATAAGCGGAACTTCTTATTAGTTGTAGGCAATCGTTAGACCTGCGAGGTTTTATAAACCTCGCAGGTCTTTATCCTGCCACTAATGAGAAGTTACGGATAAGCTTGCTAAGTCCTATTGGGGTAAAGGTTTTGCGAGCTAGCCGTTACCAAAAGGGAGGGCCAGCTTTGTTTTGTGGGGCCGTTGTCAACCCAGCCCCCTATTTAAGCTGGCATGGGGCGTGGGTTTTATGTCAATATCGCAGCTTTATTGATGTTGCAACACTAAGGAAATACTGTGGCTATTAGAAAATTTAAAGACCAGTTGCCTACGCTAGGGCAAGCGGTTTATGTGGATGATAATGCGGTTGTTATCGGCAATGTCACCTTAGGCGACGACGTGTCAGTGTGGCCGGGCGCGGTAGTGCGCGGCGATGTCGAAAGCATTACCATAGGGGCGGGAACGAATGTGCAGGATGGCGCAGTGCTGCATGTGTCCCACGCCAGCCCTTACGCCCCTAAAAGCCAGCCGCTGACGATAGGCGAGCAAGTAACGAAAGGCCACAATGCCGTTGTCCATGCGTGCACTATCGGGGCTTATTGCCTGATAGGCATCAGTGCCACTATTTTGGATGGCGCGGTGCTGGAAGATTATGTGATGCTGGGGGCGGGGGCTTTGGTGCCGCCGGGCAAAACCTTGGCGGGCGGATATTTGTATGTGGGCGCACCCGCCAAACAGGCGCGTGCTTTATCGGATACCGAAAAAGCTTTTTTGGCGTATTCGGCACAACATTATGTCGCGTTAAAGAATGTGTATCTGCAAGAATCGGCGTAAGCGGCTACTGGGTTTGTGCCTTATTTTTGGCTGCCAACTGTGCCAAAATTTGTCGATAATGCGCATAGCCATTAATGTTGACGACGCCTATCTCAGATAACACGGGCTGGAAATGCCCGGCGGCACGCCCGCCGACTATCAGCGCGACATCGTTGCCTATCAGTTTTTTTAGGCGTCGCAGTTCTTTAGGCACAACATGGTCGTCAGCAGCAAAACTCAGGCTGATGGTCAGTGCCAATGCTTGGGTATATTTAACCCCCGCCGCAATTTCTTCGGCGGGCAGGTTAGTCCCTAAATAAGTGACATCCCAGCCGCTAAGCTCCGCCATAATCGCCGCCAACAAAGCCCCCAATTCATGCAGTTGTCCGATGGGGGTGCTGACTATCATTTTCGGCGCATTGGCTGGGCTGGGGTTGTTGTTGCGCAATATATAAGTAAGCGAGCGTATCACCGACGAGGCCATGTGTTCATGTACCGGGCGCAATTCGCCAGCTTTCCAGCGGTCGCCGATTTGGGTCAGCAACGGCGTGAGCAAGTGTTCAATAAACGCTTCGGAGCCGAGTTCAACAATGGCGTTTTCAAAATGTGATTCCA
Source organism: Methylococcaceae bacterium (assembly GCA_013140465.1). GTDB lineage: Bacteria > Pseudomonadota > Gammaproteobacteria > Methylococcales > Methylomonadaceae > Methylobacter_C. Next base: position 7,940 of record JABFST010000472.1, on the reverse strand, counting down.
GCATTCTGGCATCAAACGCCAGCACGGCGGCATAGCATTTGTCGATATACTCTTCGGCAAGAAATAGCTTGTCGCTACCCGGGCGTGCGGGGCTAATAAAGGCCGGGGCGTTGAGCGCAGGATCGTCTTTTAACAACTTTTTTAAGTCATCCAACGAAAATTGCGCAATCTGGCTAATGCTATGCCCGTTGTTGGTGGCTTGGTTAAGCAATTTTAGGCGCGCGATGTCTTGGTCCGTATAGACCCGATGCCCACCTGCGGTGCGCGTAGGCGTAACCTCCTGATAGCGGCGTTCCCAAGCCCTCACCAAATCGGACTTGACACCTGAGCGTTTAGAAACCGTGCTAATTAGATATTGCGCTGATTCGTCATTAGGGGCAGTCATAGTTGCTTCTTTGCATCAAAAGTATAAAGCCTTATACTAACATAAAGCTTTACAAAACATTGACAAAAATTGTACTTGTCTGGATTTGTCCCCATGTTTGGGGTGGTTTTTTAGCTTTACACCGCCCCAGCCAGATGCCAACACTACGAAATCAACGCCCGCAACTGTTACAATGCGGCCTTTTTTACTGCCCAAGGTTAGCCTATCATGGATGTCTGCCAACATATTGCCCAAGAACTCGCTATTTCCCCTAAACAAGTCCAAGCCGCGATTGCCTTGCTGGATGAAGGTGCGACCGTGCCGTTTATTTCCCGTTACCGCAAAGAAGCCACGGGGGGATTGGACGACAGCCAATTACGGCAACTGGAAGAACGGCTGTATTATTTGCGCGAACTCAACGACCGCCGCCAGACCATCTTGGATAGCATCCGCAGCCAAGACAAGCTGACTCCTGAGCTGGAACTAGCCATCAATGGCGCAGACACCAAAACCTTGTTGGAAGATTTGTATCTGCCCTACAAACCCAAACGCCGAACCAAAGCCCAAATTGCGCGCGAAGCGGGCTTGGAGCCATTGGCGGATGCCCTACTAGCTGACCGCACGCTGATCCCCGAACGTTGTGCCGCTGGCTTTATTAATGCCGATAACGGCGTAGCGGATGTCGCGGCAGCTTTGGACGGTGCGCGGCAAATCATTATGGAACGCATTTCCGAAGATGCCGAGTTATTGGCAAAACTGCGCGAGCGCATCTGGCAACACGGCATAGTCCATGCCACCGTGCAAACAGGCAAAGAACAGGCCGCCGAAAAATTTAAAGATTATTTTGATTACCAAGAAGCAATCCGCAAAATCCCCTCGCACCGCGCCTTGGCGCTATTTCGCGGGCGCAACGAAGATCTGCTGTCGCTGACCCTAAAACCCGATGCCGACGAAGCCGCCGCCCACCAGCTGTGTGCGCAATTTGTCGCCCAGCACTTGCAAGTGACGGACACCAACCGCCCTGCTGATGCCTGGTTGGCGGAGACCGCGCGTTTTGCTTGGAAAATCAAGCTGTTTACCCGCATCGATGTGGACTTGAAACTGCAACTGCGCGAAGCCGCCGAACTTGAAGCCATCCGCGTGTTTGCCCACAACTTAAAAGACTTGCTGCTGGCAGCACCTGCCGGCCCTAAAGCGACCATGGGGCTAGATCCCGGCATCCGCACAGGCGTTAAAGTAGCGGTTGTCGATGCCACAGGCAAAGTATTGGCGACCGACACCATTTACCCGCATCCGCCGCGCAAACAATGGGATGAGTCTATCGCCAGCCTCGCCAAGCTGTGCCAGCAACACCACGTTGCTTTAATCAGTATCGGCAACGGCACCGGCAGCCGCGAAACCGACCAGTTAGTCGCGGATATGATGAAACTGCACAGCGGCCTTAGCGTCAGTAAAGTCATGGTGTCAGAAGCTGGGGCTTCGGTGTATTCGGCCTCCGAACTGGCCGCCAAAGAATTTCCCGATTTGGATGTCACCTTGCGCGGCGCGGTATCGATTGCCCGACGTTTGCAGGACCCGTTGGCGGAATTGGTGAAAATTGACCCGAAAGCCATCGGCGTTGGCCAATACCAGCATGATGTCAACCAAACCCAGCTGGCTCGGGGCTTGAATGTGGTGGTGGAAGATTGCGTGAACGCCGTCGGGGTGGATGTCAACACCGCTTCGGTGGCGTTGTTAAAGCAAGTGTCGGGGCTGACTTCGAGCGTGAGTGAGAATATCGTCGCATTTCGGGATGCCAACGGCCCGTTCAGCAACCGCAAACAATTAAAAAAAGTGCCGCGTTTGGGCGACAAAGCCTACGAGCAAGCGGCGGGGTTTTTACGCATTATGAATGGCGACAACCCCTTGGACGCGTCGGCAGTGCATCCCGAAGCCTATCCGGTGGTCGAGGCGATTATTGCCGATACCGGCAAGCCTATCCGCGATTTAATGGGACAAAGCGGGTTTTTGCGCACCTTAAGCCCCAGCAAATATACCAATGACCACTTTGGTTTACCAACCGTCACCGACATCTTGCAAGAGCTGGAAAAACCGGGCCGCGACCCACGCCCCGAATTTAAAAGCGTGACTTTTAAAGCGGGCATTGAAAAGATTTCCGACCTTGAAGTGGGTATGCGCCTAGAAGGCGTAGTCACCAATGTCGCCAATTTTGGCGCGTTTGTAGACATAGGCGTGCATCAGGATGGTTTGGTGCATATCTCGCAATTGTCTGACACGTTTATTAAAGACCCTAGGGACGCGGTGAAAACAGGCGACCGGGTGACGGTAAAAGTGGTGGAAGTCGATGTAGACCGCAAACGCATCGCTTTGAGCATGAAATCGGATGCCGTCGTCGCAGTGGCAAAAACTGCCCGTCCCGCGCCTACAACCAAACCTAGCCCTAAGCCGCAAGCCCCTGTGCAGGGGTCGATGGCGAACGCGTTTGCCAAGGCACGGGGGAAAGTGTGAACGGAGGGTTTGCCCATACTGCCATGATGGTTACAATAACTAAAGCCACGACCCTGCTATACTTAATGCCTACCCACCCCTAATCGAGGATTTGCCATGCACCCACACCAACGCCTTGTTATCGCGCTAGTTTGCACCGCCAGTGCCGTTATGTTTAGTCCTGTCTTGAGTGCGGACACGCAACCGTCTTATACCAACCCCAATGTCAATCTAAGCGCACAAAACCAAGCCGCCGACGCCAACAGCAGCTATGGGCAAAAAATTGGCAATAAGGCTGCGCGGGCTTTTGCCAATATCGGCACGAGTGGCTTGGAAATGCCTAAAAACATTATCAACACAGTGAATCAAGGCAATCCTTTATATGGCTTTTTCGGCGGCATGATTAAGGGCTTGGCAAACATGGTGGGGCGCACGGGTTGCGGGCTAATCGATTTAATCACCTTCCCCTTGCCCACCAAGCCTAGCGTTTTTCCCCTTTACATTTGGGATGATTTTGATGTGGACACCACTTACGGCCCTATCTTGCGCCTAAATAACAGCAGCACAGAGCCTGGGCTGGACCAACCCAGATAACAGGACCGCCATGACTGGCGCCAAAGTGAATGTGGCGATTATCCCGTAAGCACCATCACTACAGAGATGGCTAAAACACGCGCTGAAGGCGTGCACATAGCAGCAATAGCGACCTGTAAACACTGCCTCTTCGCCTTAACCGTTAAGGAATCCCTTGATTATGGGGACGTTTTTAGCAAACAAACCTATTTAGAATTTGACGCATTTATTGTTTACCTATATTATTTGTCAGTTATGTTAGAGAGATTGCCTGAATTTATTGATCCTTTGCAACTAGCCGATAAGCGCGGCGAGTTAAAAGGTCAGATGCCCTTAAAAAACTTGGATCGTTTGGCTGATATGCTTTTCGATGACGCAGGTACGGTTGCTGTTGAGCTTTTTTTTAGTCGGGAAGGACGTCTGGCTAAAATTGAAGGCCAACTGCTAGCCAACTTGCAGCTGATCTGCCAAAACTGCTTACAGGCAGTGGCTTGGCCTCTTGCCCTTGAGGTTAAATTAGGCATCGTCACCTCCATAGACCAAGCGGACAGATTGCCCGAAAATTACGAACCGCTAGTCGTTGAGGAAGGCAAAACCCTACTTAAAACCCTTGTTGAAGATGAGATACTGCTGGTTTTGCCAATATTTCCTAAGCATGCCGAACCTTGCGCCATCCCAGCATTCAACACGAACAACATAATTGCTTTTGCAGGTAATGAGCCATCAGCACCTGAAAACCCTTTTTCCATATTAGCCAAATTGAAACACACTGGAGATTTATAATGGCCGTACAAAAGAGTAAAGTAACGCGTTCAAGACGCGGTCAACGTCGTTCACATGACGCCTTAACCAGCAAAACGCTGTCACAAGACCCCATCACTGGCGAAACCCATTTGCGCCACCATGTGACCCCAGACGGCTATTTTAAAGGCCGCCAAATCGTCAGCAACAACGACGAATAAGAGTCTTTCCGCACTGGAATGATACTGTGCCGGACCTTAAGCGGTTCGGCTTCTTTCAATAACTGCGGAGTTGTTCGCCAGCGTGAGTTTAACCATTTCAATTGATGCTATGGGCGGCGATCACGGCCCTGAAATCACTATTCCGGCATCATTGGATTGTTTGCAAAACAATCCAGACTTAAGGCTAATCTTGGTAGGTGATGAGGCGGTCATTAAGCGGTTGTTGCCACAAGACCCCCTTGCCTTTCCAGACAGGCTAAGCATCCAACATGCCACACAGTGTGTCGGCATGGATGAGTCTCCTTCTAAAGCACTCAAAAATAAAAAAGATTCCTCTATGCGGGTGGCCATCAACTTAGTGCGTGACGGTCATGCCGACGCGTGCGTGAGTGCCGGCAATACAGGTGCGCTGATGGCAACGGCTCGTTTTGTGTTAAAAATGATCCCCGGCATAGACCGCCCGGCGATTATTTCGACTTTGCCGTCTATCTACGGACATACCCATGTGCTTGATTTGGGTGCAAATGTTGACTGCACCGCAGAGCATTTGTTCCAGTTTGCAATCATGGGCAATGAACTGGTCAAGGCGGTTGAGGGCATTGATAATCCCAAAGTGGGCTTGCTGAATATTGGCGAAGAAGACACCAAAGGCAATGAGCAGGTCAAAGCGGCGGCAAAACTATTAGAAAATTCGTCGCTCAATTATATCGGCTATGTCGAAGGCAATTCCTTAAACGCCGGGCATATCAAAGTTGACCTGATTGTCACCGATGGGTTTGTCGGCAATGTGGCCCTTAAATCCATTGAAGGTGCGGCTAAAATGATAGGCACTGTATTAAAAGAGGCTTTTAATAAAAACCTGCTGACCCGTTTAGCGGCCTTTCTGGCTTACCCTGTGCTTAAATCCTTTAAACAGCGCATTGATCCGCGCTTATACAATGGCGCAAGCTTTTTGGGATTAAGGGGCTTGGTGATTAAAAGCCACGGCGGTGCCGACGTGCTGGCCTTTAAGACCGCCATTGAACTGGCGGAAATTGAAGTCAAAAAAGATGTCATCAGAAAAATAAGCGAGCAAGTGGAATCCATCTTGGCGCAGAGGCAAAGCGCATGAGGCGTTATTCCAAAGTCATCGGCACTGGCGCTTACCTGCCCGAAGAAATACGCACCAACGATCACATCTCACAAACCGTGGACACGTCTGACAGTTGGATTTTTGAACGGACAGGCATCAAAAGCCGCCGCATTGCCGGGCCTGACGAATCCGCCGCCAGCATGGCTGAAATTGCCGCCAGACAAGCCCTTGCGGCGGCAGAGTGTGACCCTAACACGATAGACCTCATTATTGTCGCAACTGGCACGCCGGATCGGGTTTATCCCAGCACGGGCTGTTTGCTGCAACAACGTTTGGGCATTAAAAACACCGTGGCCTTTGATGTGCAAGCCGCTTGCTCGGGTTCCATATTTGCCTTGAGCATTGCTGACCAATATATCCAGTCGGGGGCGGCAAAAACCGTCCTGATTGTCGGTTCGGAACTGTGTTCGCGCATAGTCGATTGGACGGACAGGGCGACCTGCATCTTGTTTGGTGACGGTGCAGGTGCCGTGTTGCTAAGTGCCTCGGACGAAGCGGGCATCTTATCCACACACATCTGTTCTGATGGCGAATATGAAGATCTGCTGTATTGCCCCAACCCTCAAGCCGCCACCGAACCCAACAAAGACGAAACAGGCTTTATCCGTATGCGCGGCAATGAAGTGTTTAAGATTGCCGTCAACACCTTAGGCCAGATTGTCGATGAAACCTTGGCAGCCAACAACATGGACAAGTCAGAAATAGATTGGCTAGTCCCGCACCAAGCCAATATCCGCATTATTGCCGCCACGGCAAAAAAGTTAAGAATGTCTATGGATCAAGTGGTTGTAACGCTTGAAAACCAAGGCAACACCTCCTCGGCATCCGTGCTGATTGCCTTTAACGAAGCCGTCCGTGATGGTCGTATCCAGCGCGGACAAGTGGTCTTGCTTGAGGCTTTTGGCGCAGGCTTCACTTGGGGTTCGGCACTCATTAAATACTAATGCTAACTTACTTAAAATGACCAAACAGCACTACAATTTAGCTTTTGTGTTCCCTGGGCAGGGTTCGCAGTCCCTAGGCATGATGTCCGATTTGGCTGCCAGCCATGCCGAAGTCAAACACACCTTTGAACGCGCTTCAGATGCGCTGGGCAAAGATTTATGGGCTATCGTCACCGACGGCCCGCTTGATGTCCTGAATGAAACCCACAACACACAACCCGCGATGCTTGCGGCAGGTGTCGCCACATGGGAGCTCTGGTGCAAATACAGCACTGTGCGCCCAGGCTGGATGGCGGGCCACAGCTTAGGCGAATATACCGCCTTGGTGTGTTCGGGTGCATTGTCTTTTGAGGACGGCATTAAGCTAGTTGCGATCCGAGGACAGCTGATGCAAGAGGCCGTACCTGTAGGCGTAGGCGCAATGGCTGCCATTTTGGGGCTGGAAGACCATCAAGTCGTCAACCTTTGTGCCGAGGTGGCTGAAAACGAAGTGGTCTCGGCAGTCAATTTTAATGCACCAGGACAAGTGGTCATTGCAGGTAATGCCGCCGCCGTCCATCGCGCCATGAACGCCGCCAAAGCCGCTGGGGCCAAACGTGCGCTGTTATTGCCCATTAGCGTGCCGTCACATTGCGCCTTAATGCAAGCGGCTGCCGAGAAGTTGGCGGGGTACTTACAAAGTGTAACCATCGACATGCCACAGGCCACGTTAATCCATAACGTAGACGTTGCCTCGCACAATGCCCCCGAAGTCATCCGCAACGCCTTAAAAGAGCAGCTTTACAAGCCCGTGCGTTGGGTGGACACCATCCGTTTTATGCGCGACCAAGGTGTCAGCCATTTTGTCGAATGCGGCCCAGGCAAGGTGCTGGCGGGGCTTAACAAGCGCATTGCCAAAGAAACCGAACATTTTTCTATCTATGATTCTGTAAGCTTAACAAACGTTTTGGAGCAATTGAATGACTAAGCAAATCGCCTTAGTGACGGGTGCTAGCCGTGGCATAGGCAAAGCCATTGCCGAAAGGTTGGCTCATGATGGTTTTTTTGTAGTGGGTACGGCAACAACTGCCGCAGGGGCAGAAGCCATTTCCGCCTATTTGGGCGATTTGGGCCACGGCATACGGCTGGATGTGGCGGATGCAGCGTCCATTGAGGACGTGCTGAAGACCATAAACGACGACTTTGGCACACCGACCGTACTCGTCAATAATGCTGGCATTACCCGCGACAACCTGCTGATGCGCATGAAAGACGCGGAATGGGACGACATCATCAACACCAACCTGACTTCGGTGTTCCGCATGAGCAAAGCGGTGTTGCGGGGCATGATGAAAGCCAAGACCGGGCGCATTATCAATATCTCGTCGGTCGTAGGCTCTACAGGCAATGCTGGACAGGCCAATTACGCCGCCGCCAAGGCTGGCATGGTCGGTTTTGCCAAATCCTTGGCAAAAGAAGTCGGCTCGCGCAACATTACC
>JABFST010000362.1 GCA_013140465.1 Methylococcaceae bacterium | reverse complement strand
TGGTTTCAAGTTCGGCAAATTGGCCGGTTTGGGGGCTGTCGGTACAGGCCGTGGTGTAAATGATGGGGGCGTTGAAGCCCGCTTTGTGCAGTTGTTGGCAGAAGTCGTCGTATTGGGCGGTTTGGCCCCGATCCCATTGGTTGATGACGAACAGCCACGCGTGTTTTGCGCCTTCGGCGAGCAGTAAACGCCAGGCTTTTTCATCGCGGTAGCGTTCGGGGCTGACCACATAGATGAGTACGTCGATATGCGGTAGCCATTGCAAGACCAGTTGTTTGTTGCTGTGTTCGGTGCTGTCAAAGTCGGGCATGTCGATCCACACCAGATTTTTTTTGTGGTCGTCATGGTGATGCGCGAGTTTGATGTGCGCGAGCGGCAAGCCGTCATGTGGGTTGAGGCTTATGCTGTGGTGGTGGTAGAGGGTGACTTCTTTGGAGGTGGGGCGCACGATGCCCGCTTGGGCGATGGCTTTGCCCGCCAAGCGGTTGAGCAAGGTACTTTTGCCTACACCCGTGCCGCCCATAAACGCGACGATGAGCGGTCGGGTGTCGATGCCGTCGTTGGCAAACAGCCGTTCTGGCTGGTGTCCGTCCAGTTGTTGCAGCAATTGGCTGGCGGTGCTGTTGAGCCAGACGGCGGTGTCGGGGCGGGCGGCCCAGCGTTGGGTGAGGTTGACTAGTTCAGAGTATGCGTAAGCCATGGCGCTTGTCGGTAAGTTGCAGTTCAGCGGCCTGTAGTTGGGCTGTGCTGATGTTGAAATGGGTGAGGGTGGGCAGTTGTTCGGGCAAGGCCAGCAGTTGTTTGGCTAAGCCGTTGCTAAACAGTTGTTGTTTGACGGTGTCGTGTTGTTGGCGTTTTAATTCGGCTTCAAGTTTTTGTAGGTAGCCGCCGAGCGCGCTTTCAGCCAGTAACGAGGTCAGCGTGAGCATGGCGGGCGCAAACACCAAATCACTCAGGCCGATGCCGCCCAGTTGTAGGCTAAGGGCAATCGCGGCGGCATCGGTGGTGACGCGGGTGGCACGCAAGCTGTTTAACACCAGCGGTTGTTCTTGCAGTTTGTGATAGAGGCGTTGGGCGGTTTTTTCCACTTCGTCGGAACAACCGATGTGGTAGTGTTTGGCGGCACTGCCAAATGCTTGCAATAAGGCCGGACGCTGGCGGCGCAAGAGTCCGCTGAGGTCTTTCCACCATAACCGTTGCTGGTGTTGGTCGGCTTTGTCCATGAGTTGGTCGGCGAGTTGGATCAGCAAATGTTCGGCAATTTGGTTCAGCACAATCAGTTCTTGGCTGCTGTCGGCGATATGGGCTTTTTTCTTGCCTAGTTTGAGCAGTTGTTTTACGGGCCAAGTCAGCACTTTGCGGGTGTTGCCCAAAATGCCAGCCAGCCCCGGCACTTCCAGTAAGGTCAGCAATTCTGCCAAGGCTTGTTGGAAGGTTTCGTAATGGCGCGGATGGTTTAAGTAATCGTGTTGGTAATGTTCTAGGGCTTGCTCCATCCCTAAGGCCACCAGCCTTTGCCAATCGCTGAGGGCGTGGTGTTCGGCGACGACAGGCGCTAGCCATTGGTGCCAATGGCGTTGTAACAAGGCTTGCGCGTGGCGGCTGTGTTTTTTGTGGTTGACGCTATGTGCCAACTGCATCAGGGCCTGTTGTTGGCTAGCAGGCCATTCGGGCAAGCCGGTGGCTTTGTGGTAGTACAAGGGGATGACCTGAGGAAAGGCATCGCTGCGCGCCTGTTGCCATTTTTCTTGTAAAGAGGCTATCAGCAGGGCTTCCGAGCCTTCGTGCAGTTTGTTCAGGCAGATCAGCGTGGGTTGTTGTAAGGCTTCTAGGGTGGCCATCATGTCCCAAACCGATTGGTCGGCATATTTTTCTTTGCTGACGACTAATATAATGATGTCGGCTAGGGCGATGGTGCGCAACACGCCTTCTTGGTAGGTGGCGGAGTCGATGGAGTCAAAGTCGGGGGTGTCCCATAATACCCCTGTGGGCATCAGGGTGGACAACACGGAAGTTTCGGTTAAGCTGTAACTATCCAAACGGTCACGGCTCAGTTGTGCGGCGGGAAGTTGTTGAAAACGCCCGAAATAACGTTGTAAGCCTAGGCAGTCGTTGGCGCTTAGGCCAACACAATAGCCGTGCGGGTGTACGGTATAGCCCGCTAAGGGGCTAACACCCGCTAACGCGCTGCCCAGCAACACATTGGCTAAAGAGCTTTTGCCCGCTTGGGTAGGGCCGACGATGGCGATGTGTAAGGGTTGCGCGGTGGCTAAGCCTAGCAGTTGGCCTTTGCGTAAAAAGGCTTCTGCTAACAGGAGTTGGTCTATGCAGTGTTGGTAGTGGGCCTGGTTGGCATCATTGCCCGCTTGTGTCAAAACCGTTTGGTAACGCTGATTTAGTAGTTGAATAAATTCCAGCATATAAGCTTAGCCCAAGGTTATAATAACCAATTATTCTACTTTGTTTAGTGAACTGGTGTAATAAAAACCATAACATAAACGCCTACCTAACTTGAGGGACTCTTTATGAAGAAACTTGCCACCCTGTTGGTTATCCTGTGCTGCACCACCTTGGTGGCTTGCGGTAAAGGCCAGCAAATAAACGGACATACCACCAAAACGGCTTACCGTTCGGTTAAAGCCCTAAAAAACCGTTTGCCGCCAGAAAGCCGCATTGAGTTTGAAGTGTCGTTTTGGACGATCCGTGATGCCAAAAAAGATGACAGTGCCTTTTTAGATGCCGTAGATGGCAAAACTCCGCAAGAAATTATTGTGTTGGGCAAAGAAGTCTACCAAGAACGCAAGGCCGCCAATTTTAAAGGCTACGAGCAATATTCAAGTTGGGAAGAAATGATTACCAATTTTGGCAAGGAACGCCTAGACCAAGAAAACCGCAAAGGTACGACAGCTAAAGAAGATCCCGCTAAGCCGAACGATTCGGTGATTTACAAGCTTTAGGCTAACCTTAATATCATCGCGTAATCCCCGCTTTATTCGCCCTCAAACCGTCTTTGTTGCGAGAAGGTTTGGGGGCGCGGCGTTTGGGGCTATGGTCCCTATCTCGTTATTCTCCTTTTTGATCTTCCTGCCTGTTACGCTGTGTTACGGACGGGGCAAGCTTTTCTGTAGGCTGTGTTTTTGTGACACCAAGGCCGAAACAAACAAGTTGGCTTCGGCGATGGTCAGCTCCATTGCTTGGATCAACTGGGATATATCCAAGCTGATCGCCACCAATTCGTGTTGTAAAGCGGCAATCGCGCGGGCATTCAGGTTGTGCTTAAGGTATAGCACTTGGTCTTTAAACGCCGCCAGCACGGGCTGAATTTTAGTTTCCGCACGCACTAGGGCCTTAATCAGTTTGGCGTAGTGCTGCTTGGCGGCTTTTAATTGTTGTTTGCTGCTAGTGCGCAATGCCTTGTTGGTGTATTCGTCCAATTCTTTTTCCCATTCTATAAACAGCGCCTCGCTCACGGCTTCAATCGCCTTGATTTTATGCCCCACGGCTTCGGCTTTGGTGCGGCAAAATTGGTATTGGCGGTTAAGCTGATGGTATCGATGTTCTAGCCCGGTTTCGTTGACTTCCACGATCGTTTTAAACTGCTCTAAGGCATGGGTAAATTCATCGCGCGTTTCCTGTAGGCTGATACAGGCCAGTTCCACTTGCTGGACGACAATTTCGCGTTTATGTTCACCGATAGATTCTTTGGCGGTGTAGAGGGCGTTACGCAATTTTTGTGCAAAAAATCGGGTGATTAAACTTAATAGCGGTGACTGGGCCATGTCTGTAAGTGTGTGTTTTTAGCGATAGTCTTTCTATTATAAGCGGTTAGGGCGGGCTAGGGTAACTTCTCATAAGTGGTAGGATAAAGACCTGCGAGGTTTATAAAACCTCGCAGGTCTGGCACTATTGCCTACAATTAATGAGAAGTTACGGGCTAGGGTAATTGCCGTCGTATAGGGCATAAGCACGCCGTTGGTAGGGTGCATCCTATAAAAGTGGTCTGGATGTGCCTAAATTGCATCCAAACTTAAGCTTTTCGATAAAATTGTGCTTAAGTCAGCTGTATTTAAGAGTAAAATTTGCCGCTGTTTAATAACCTAGTCATGGTTTGCATGTTAAGGCATAAGCAGATCGCTAGGCTGTTTGGAACAGAACGACTAACGCTAGAATGAATACGGTTTAATCGGTATTGATTTGGCAGTCTAGGCGTAACTTCTCATGAGTGGCAAAAGACCTGCGAGGTTTATAAAACCTCGCAGGTCTGCCGTTATTACCTACAATTAATGAGAAGTTACGTCTAGGCGGGATGCACTACTGGTTTTGGCGGCGAAGAAATGGAGGCAAAATCTGTATGTTAAAAAAAACCGTTACAATATGCCGTTATCCGCTTGTTGGCGCATTATGAACACTCGCTTAAAGAGACAACCCAAAGCCTTTCTGATGCTAGCCCAGCTGATGCGTGCGGCAATATTGGCAGGCGTAGGGCCAAAAATCGCGCTAGGCGCAACATCAGGCCAATGGGTGGGGGTTGGTGCAATTTACAGCCATTACCCTGTGCAATTGTGGACAGTGCTGATGATTGTGATGTTGTTGGTGGTGTTGCTGATCCATTCCATGCGCACGCGCGCCAAATTAGCCCAAAGCTTTGCCAGCGTGCAACAAATAGCCGAGCAATTGCAGCTTTCCACCCACAAACTGGCTTATATGGTGGCGACTAGCCCCACCGTCTTGTTTGCGATGAAGGTGCATACAAATACCCTACAAACCCACTGGATCAGCGACAACCTGACCCGTATTACCGGATATACCCAAGACGAGGCATTGCAGCCTAGGTGGTGGGTGCAGCATCTGCATGAAGAAGATAAGACACGCGTATTAAAAGAATCAAGCGAGTTGTTTTTGGGTCACCATCTGGCTTATGAATATCGCTTTATTCATAAAAATGGCGAGGTGCGCTGGATACACGACCAACAGCAACTGGTATGCGATGGGCAAGGCCGCCCCTACGAAGTTCTGAGTGCTTGGACAGACATTACCGAACGCAAGCAGGAAGAAATCAATCTGCGTATTGCGGCAACGGCTTTTGAAACCAAAGAAGGCATTATTATCACCGACTGCAATAACCGCATCATCCGCGTGAACAGTGCGTTTACCCGCCTGACGGGTTACAGCTTGGAAGAAGTGCTAGGGCAAACGCCCGCTTTGCTGAGTTCGGGCCGCCAAAATGCCGATTTTTACCGTGCCATGTGGACGGCGCTTAAAGAAAATCAGCATTGGGAAGGGGAAATTTGGAACCGCCGCAAAAACGGTGAAATATATCCCGAATGGTTAGTCATTACCGCAGTATTGGATGAACACCAAAAAGTGAGCCATTATGTCGCCACTTTTTTTGACATCAGCGAGCGCAAAGCCGCAGAACAAAGCATACGCAACCTGGCCTTTTATGACCCGCTGACCAATTTGCCCAATCGGCGCTTAATGCTGGAACGCTTGGGGCTGGCCTTGTTGTCTTGTAAGCGCAGCAACCATTATGGCGCACTGATGTTTATGGATTTGGATCGCTTTAAGGTCCTTAACGACACCCAAGGCCATGATGTTGGCGACCAATTGCTGATTGAAGTCGCCGCCCGTTTGCAGTCTTGTGTACGCGAAGATGATTTGGTCGCCCGCCTAGGGGGTGATGAATTTGTCGTAATGTTAGAAAACTTGTCAGAATCCCAAACCGACGCAGCGATACAGGCGCAGACGGTGGCCAAAAAAATCCGCGATGCGGTGGCGGCAACCTATTGGCTGGCTTCGGGGGTGGTTCATGACGACAAACCGCTTTTGGAACACCATTGCAGCATCAGCATAGGTTTGGTGTTGTTCCATGATTACACCGTGTCTAAAAAAGAATTGCTTAACCATGCCGATATGGCTATGTACCAAGCCAAACACGCCGGGCGCGACGCCATCCGTATGTTTGACCCCGACATGCAATCGGCGCTGAATGAGCGCACTGCATTAGAAATATACTTGCGCCATGCGCTCACCCGCAACGAGCTTTTCCTGTATTATCAGGTACAAGTTGATGTGCAGGGGCGGGCCGTCAGTGCCGAAGCGTTAGTGCGCTGGGACCAACCCGAACGCGGCTGGATTTCGCCCGCCAATTTTATCCCCTTGGCGGAAGAAACAGGCTTAATTTTGGTGATTGGCGATTGGGTGTTATTGCAAGGCTGCAAAACTTTGGCGCAGTGGGCGCAGCATCCGGCTACCCGCGAATTAAAATTAGCCGTCAATGTCAGCGCACGGCAATTTCGGCAAGACCATTTTGTCGATCAAGTGCGCACTGCTCTAGAACAATCAGGCGCAAATCCGACTAAGCTTAAGCTGGAAATTACTGAAAGCCTGATTATGGATAATCTGGAAGACACGGTTGCCAAAATGCACGCCATCAAACAGCTGGGCGTTGGGTTTTCTATGGATGATTTTGGCACGGGTTACTCGTCCTTGTCGTATTTGCAACGGATGCCCTTGGACCAGCTAAAAATTGACCAAACGTTTGTGCGTAATTTGGTAGAGGATAGCCAAGACGCTGCCATCATCCGCATTATTTTGGCCCTAGGATTAACCGTTATTGCCGAAGGCGTAGAAACGGAAGTGCAATGGAATTATCTTAACCAGTGTGGTTGCCCCGTGTTTCAGGGCTATTTGTTTGGTAAGCCCGTGCCGTTATCCGAATTTGAGGCCGAGGTGTTTAAAAACTACCAGCAACAACAACAGGACTTGGACAAGCGATTGGAACAGTTTTAATGCTAGCCATTACACAAACAGCAAAGGTGTTACACAGAATGTAGGTTAGCGTAACCTAACAAAATCAGAATGTTATGCTTCATTGCAGTAACTTCTCATAAGCGGCTGGATAAAGACCTGCGAGGTTTACAAAACCTCGCAGGTCTGCCGCAATAGCCTACAACTTATGAGAAGTTACTCATTGCATTCTTAGCCACCTACCTTTTACGACACCTCCTCAGGGAAAAGTTGGGATGGGGAGCTAATTGCTTTACATGCCCCTCTCCCCAACCCTCTCCCGAAGGGAGAGGGAGGTGTGTACGGCGTAACCTATTGTTTTTATGCGTAACCCGTTATTGAGTTAATTATTTCCCCAACTAGACTAATCTTAAATGCCACCCAAACAACACAGTGTCCAGTTACCCTATTTTGCGGATAGTGCAGCCCTTTTTTCCGCATTTGCCAACCAGCCGTGGTCAGTTTTTTTGGATAGCGGTTATCCCTATAGCAACCAAGGCCGTTATGACATTATTGCCGCACACCCCGTCTGCACACTGGTTACCCACGGCAACAGCACGGTTATCACGCGTGGCGCGCAAACCATCTTATCTGCCGACAACCCGTTTGATTTGGTTAAGCAACAACTAGGCGAACCCCGCGCAAGCATTGCGGATTTGCCGTTTAATGGCGGGGCTATCGGCTATTTTTCTTATGATTTGGCGCGTCGCTTAGAACAGCTGCCTGTGCTTGCCGAAGATGCCGAACATATCCCAGAAATGGCGGTGGGCATTTATCAATGGGCGTTAGTGGTAGACCACCAAACCCAACACAGTTTTTTAATCGGTGATGACGACCTAGACCCAGCACTGTGGCAGACCTTAATCGCCCAATTTAGCCAGTTGCCGCCCCCGCTTGCGCATGAACCGTTCCGAGTTGTGGGGGCGGTGCGCACCAACATGGACGAAGCATCGTATAGCCACGCCTTCAACCGCATCAAACACTACCTGAAAGAAGGTGATTGTTACCAAGTCAACCTTGCGCAACGCTTTGTCGCCGATTGTGCTGGCGATCCTTGGAACGCTTATCTGACCTTGCGCGAACTCAATGTTGCCCCGTTTAGCTGTTATCTCAATTTGCCTGACGTACAAATATTAAGCTCTTCCCCCGAACGCTTCTTAAAGCTGAGTGCAGGTATCGTAGAGACCAAGCCCATTAAGGGTACGCGCCCCAGAAAACAAGATGATGCCGAAGATTTGGTGCAGATCCAGTCCTTGGAAAACAGCGACAAGGATAAGGCCGAAAACCTGATGATTGTGGATTTGCTGCGCAATGACATCAGCAAGACGTGCCAAAAAGGGTCGGTTAAAGTGCCTGTTATTTTTGCCGTAGAAAGCTACGCGACCGTACACCATTTAGTCAGCACGGTGACAGGGCGGCTAGCGGCGGACAAACATGCGCTGGACTTGCTAAAAAGCTGTTTTCCGGGCGGCTCGATTACCGGAGCCCCAAAAATTCGGGCTATGGAAATCATAGAAGAACTAGAACCCCATCGCCGTGGCGTTTATTGCGGCGCAATAGGCTATATCGGCTTTGACGGCAATATGGACACTAATATAGCTATCCGCACCTTGGTCCATGCCAACCATAGCATCCGGTTTTGGGCGGGTGGCGGCATCGTTAATGATTCCGAAGTTGCCGAAGAATATCAGGAAAGTTTTGATAAGGCCGCCGCGATGCTGGACTTATTGCAACAATTGACAGTGTGATGATAATCGTCAAACTTGGCGGTAGCTTATTGCAATCAGGTGGGTTGCCCGGCAGCCTAGCCTGTTTGCAGCACTTGGCGCAGGGCAGGGCGGTGGTGATAGTGCCCGGCGGTGGCGTGTTTGCCGAACAAGTGCGCCTAGCGCAACAGCAGTTTCAGTTTGATGATGGCACAGCCCATGACATGGCCTTATTAGCCATGCAGCAAATGGCCTTAATGCTAGCTAGTTTGTTGGGCCATGCCAACTTGGCCCATACCGTTGCCGAGATAAACCCCCAACACAGCTTATCGGGGCTTTGGGTATGGTCGCCGTCCTTAGCCGAATTGGCACTAGCGGCTATTCCTACAACGTGGGAGATCAGCTCAGACAGCCTTGCCGCGTGGTTGGCCCTACGCGTAAATGCCAAAGAATTGGTGTTGGTTAAATCCGCCCCGATAGACCCGCGCCTAAGCCTGCAACAATTGGCAAGACAGCAGATTATTGACGCGGCCTTTTGCACGATGGTGGCAGGGGCGGCGGTTAAAATACGCATTATCCATCATCAAGATTTGCCTTTGTGCCTAGGCTGGCAAGAGGTAATGCAACCCAGCAGTTAAGCTAACCGAAGTGGCTGATATAAAAGAACACTTGCCCATATTTTCCTCATAACACCATTGAGGTTGCGATCCATGAGGTTGATGATAAATCCCCTTCAATAGCCGTTGTTCAAGCTGGACATTTTGCCCGTTTACCTAATGGGCTGAAAATTTCACGCGATGAACTGCACGATAGAAAGCCTGACTATTTATCGATGGCGGTCGATGAAATCGTATTGCCTTCACGAGATGAGCGATAGGGTTTTTGCAGAATTTATCAACTCAATCAACTAGCTAGCCAATTAAATGGCTATGAAAAAGATGAAGTTTGAGTTATTGGTTTGTGAGGGTGATTAGCTATAAGGATTTATGATATTGACAGGTGTCGTTTGGAAATCGTCTACATTGCGCGTAACCAAAACTAAGTTGTGTTGATGTGCGGTTGCTGCAATTAAACTGTCCATAACAGCTAGTTTGCTACCTCGTAATTCTGCGCTGGCTGAGATAATTGCCCATTTATCAAGAATGTCTTCGGTGATCGGTAATATACGATGATCAAATGTAGCTTCAACATTGATTAACCACTGTTGAAGCGTATGAAAACGTTCCGGTTTTGCGTCTTTGATGTTGTAAATTCCTTTCTTTATTTCCGCCACTGTGATGCTGCTTAAATAAAGGTGTTCTGGATTTTGTTGATTGAGCCAATAAGCTACTTGGGGATTTGGCGCTTTTTTTACGCACTCCGATAGGACGCAAGTGTCTAGCAAATAATTCATAGCTCTATATTTCTGCCAGTGTCTTTATCGCGCTCGAATAATAACGCTAGGTCATCTTCTAAATGGTTATCGGCCAAGCGCAATTGATCAAATAACCCCGGCTGGTGTTTATGTTGTTTAAGGTATTCACCTAAAACTTTAATGACGGCATCTTGCGGGTTTTGTTGGTGGCTGACCGCAATTACTTCATTCATTAATGCGTCATCGATGGTTATTGTTGTCATGGCGTTACTCCGTTTGCTTAAATCGGCAAAAGTATTATAAAACTTTCATGTAGTTTGGACTGCGTATTTATTCATATCATTCTGAAAAAAAATGATCCTCCACTCACCGTTTCGCCGCTGCAATGGTAATGCGCCGATCATCCAACCATTCCGCCTTAATCGGAAAAGTCGCCTGTAAGGCATTCAGGATCAAGTGCAGGTTGTGGGTGTCAAAGCTGGCGGAGACTTTGATTTTCTTCAGACGTTCGTCAGCAAATTGAAATTCCACCGGGTGGTAGCGGGCGATTTGTGCCATCACTTCGGCTAGCGGGGCCACTTTAGTTTGAGAATTAGGGTGTTTTGTTTGAAGTCAGGGCCATCGGATGCGCCGACTACTTAATGCTTGATTAACTAACGCTTTAGCGTATTTCAAACGTAGCCATTTGCTCGTCCACTTCCAGCTCTATCCATTCAACATGGTCCACACGCGCGGTAATTGGGCCTTTGTGGCACCAGTCGATGAGTTGTTGCACGTTCGCGGCAGGGGCATGGGCGACTATTTCCACGCGCCCATCCGCCAAGTTTTTGGCATAACCGTTAATGCCCAGTTGTTTGGCTTTGTTGCGGGTAAAGACGCGAAAATAAACGCCTTGCACCCGGCCTGAGACAAAAATTTGTACTTTACGCATGATGTTGTATCCGCCAGCAATAGTGGATTTTGGGGTTGCGGGCAAAATCTTCGGGTATGGTGCTGGCACTGATGTCCTGGACTACGAACTCTGCCAGCGCGTCGCTATCAAGCTTAAAACGCCTGAAATTGGTCGAAAAATACAGCACGCCGTCGGCCGCCAATAAGCTGAGCGCGTGGCGGATGAGTTGGATATGGTCTTTTTGGATGTCGAACACATCATCCATGCGCTTGGAGTTGGAAAACGTCGGTGGATCCAGAAAGATTAAATCATATTGCCGTTTATCGGTGTCTTCGGCTGCTTGTGCCAGCCACTCCAAACAATCCGCTTGGATAAATTCATGCTCACCCGTGTGGCGGTTGAGCGCGAGGTTGTTTTTTGCCCAGTTGATATAAGTGTTGGACATGTCCACGGTGGTGCTGGCTATGGCCCCGCCCACGGCGGCGTGGACGGTCGCGCTGCCAGTGTAGGCAAACAGGTTTAAAAAGCGTTTACCACGCGCTTGTTGTTGGATCAGTTGGCGTATCGGGCGATGGTCTAAAAATAAGCCAGTGTCCAAGTAGTCGGTAAAATTGACCAATAACTGGCAGCCTTGTTCTTCAATACGGTGAAATTGCCCGAGTTCGGCGTATTTTTCATATTGGTCGGTGCTTTTTTGTTTTTTGCGGATTTTTAAGAATACTTGTTCGGGGGCGATGCACAGCACCTTCGGCAGTTCCGCCAATAAGCCCGCCAAGCGTTGGTCGGCTTTGTGCTGGTCTATGCTTTTGGGCGGTTCGTATTCTTGCACGTTCACCCAAGTTTGCTCGCCTTGGTAGATGTCAATCGCAACCGCGTATTCGGGTAAGTCGGCATCGTACAGGCGATAACAGCTGATGCCGTGTTGTTTGGCCCATTTGGCAAATTTTTTGAGGTTTTTTTGCAAGCGGTTGGCAAACATCGGCGCGTGCGCGTCGGCGTGGTCGGTTTGGCTGTTTTCCTGCGCTTGTTCGATGCGTTCTTCTGGGCTTTGGGCTTTGGGGATGAAGAAGTTGCGCTCGTTGATGTCTAGCCGCAAAAGCTTACATTCCAACGCGCCGTTGAACAAGGTGATGGGTTTTTGTGAGCGTATGCCTAAGCGGAAACCCAGTTCGGGGTCGCTGATAATTAAGGCCGCTTGCCAGCCCAGAAAACGGGTTTTTAAGGTGTTGCCCATTTTTTTGTACAATTCGGCGGTTTCTTGGGTGTTGCCCAAACGTTCACCATACGGTGGGTTGCAGACGATAAGCCCGGGTTGCCAGCTTTCAGCGGGTTTGGCGTCTTCAATGTCGCGGCGTTCGACGTGGATTTTTTGCTGCAAACCCGCATTGGCTATGTGGGTGAGGGCGGCATTGACGGTCTGGCGGTTTTGGTCAAAACCAACAATGACGGGCAGTTTGCTGATGCCTATGCGTTTTCGTTGTAGGGCTTCGTCGCGTAGGCGTTGCCAGCAGTCGGCATCGTGTTGTTTCCAACCGCTAAAGCCAAAATAATCGCGCAACAGCCCGGGCGCATAGTCGGCGGCAATCATCGCCGCTTCTAATAATAAGGTACCCGAGCCGCACATCGGGTCGATTAAGCTGCCTTGCTGGGCGGCAATCTTAGGCCAGCCACAACGCAGCAACATCGCGGCGGCAAGGTTTTCTTTCATCGGGGCTTGGATGTTGATGTCCCGATAGCCTCGGCGGTGCAGGCTTTCACCCGACAAATCCAAGCTCAGTTGTGCGGTTTCGCCTTGTAGATAAACGTTGATGCGGATGTGCGGTTGTTCGGTGTTGATGCTGGGGCGCGTTTGAAAGCGGGCGCGCATTTGATCGACAACTGCATCTTTAACTTTTAAGGCGCCAAAGTGGGTGTTGTTGATTGCTGGCGAGTTTTTTGCGCTAAACGATACCGCAAAGGTGTCTTCGGGGTTGATATGGCTAAACCAATCGATGGCTTGCACGCCTTTGTACAAGTCTTCTTGGCTGTTGACGGTAAAGGTGCTTAACACCAGCAGTATGCGGTTCGCTGTGCGAGACCACAAACACGCCCGATAGGCGGTTGCCAAATCGCCGCTAAAGGCTACGCCCGCGAGGGTGGCTTTGGTTTCGGTGATGCCTAGCGTGTGGAGTTCGTCGTTCAGGAGGGTTTCCATCGCCTTCGGCGTGGTGGCGAACAGTTGGAATTGGGGCATAGTGGTGTAAGCTAAAATCGGGGAAGAAAGACAATGCCGAGGGCATTGGCGGGCTTGCTGGTGGGGCGGGAAGGTTACGCAGGATACGCGGGGTATCCTGCGTGGTACGGCTTATTGGATTTTAATCAGTTCTACGTCAAAAATCAGCGTGGAGTTAGGTGCGATAGGGCCAGCACCTTGTTCGCCATACGCGAGTTCAGAGGGGATGTAAAAACGGTATTTTGCGCCTTCGGTCATGAGTTGAACGCCTTCAGTCCAACCTGGGATAACACGGTTTAACGGAAATGAAGTGGGTTCGTTACGGCTATAAGAGCTGTCAAATTCTTTGCCGTCTATAGTGGTGCCTTTGTAATGCACGGTGACGGTGTCAGTTGCTTTAGGGTTGGTTTTGCCTGTGCCGGCCGTGAGGACTTCGTATTGCAAGCCGCTTGCTGTCGTTTTTATGTTGGTCTTTTTAGCGTTTTCGGCTAGGAAGGTTTTTCCTGCGCTTTTATTATCATCAGGTGAAGTGGCGTTGGCCAATGAAAACATGGTAATTCCTATAAGAATAACGGTGACAATTGAAATGACTTGGGTTTGAATTTTTCTCACGGTTTTTTGCCCTCTAGTGAACGTAAAACCAATAGTTTACCAAAAAGTGGCAGGAAACCCTATTGGCTAGGCGTTTCTTTTTGTTGTCTAGCGATCTTGCCTAAACGGGGGCTTAGCCATAGTCTTAGGGTTTGCGGGCGTTCAACGGCAGGAAGGTTAGGCTAAGCTTTAGGTTTGCGCTTGTTCGGGTACAGAAATGGCGGCATTAAGCATTGCCGCTATGCTGTCGATGGCTCCTTGGTTTTGGCGTATAAACGCCAAGCCATTGCGGCTTAATGTGGCACGCTGTTCGGGGTGTTGATATAAGGCCAATAAAGTTTGGGCGACATCGTCATTATGCTGGCATTGCACGGCGGCTTGGTGGCTTAAGATATTGCGGGCAATTTCTTTAAAGTTGAACATGTACGGGCCAAACATGACAGGCGTGCCTACGGCGGCGGCTTCCAACACATTATGCCCGCCTCTGGGGATTAGGCTGCCACCGACAAAAGCCACATCGGCGGCTGCATACAGCATTTTCAGTTCGCCCATTGTGTCTGCCAGATAGACATCCGTTGCGCTAGTGACGGCTGCACCTGAGGTGCGTGTGACCACGGTCAGCTGCTGTTGCTGGTAGAGTTTTAGCACATCGGCAAAACGTTCGGGATGCCGGGGCGCGATGATGAGCAGCAATTCTGGGATTGCCGATTTAAGCGATTGATAGAAATCAATAAAAAGGCTTTCTTCACCTAGGTGCGAGCTTGCCAATAACCAGACAAAACGGCCTGAAAAACATTCCGCTTTGAGTTGTCGGCCTTGTTGTAAGGTGGTTTCGGGAATGTCTAGCGCAAATTTGATATTGCCTAAGGTCTTTACTTTGTCAGGTTTTGCGCCGATAGCGATAAAGCGCAGTCTGTCTTCATCGGTTTGGGTGGCTATTAGCCGGGTTTGGTTGATGACCGGACGGGCTAAGGAAGCGATTTTTTGGTAGCCGCGTGCGGACTTTTCCGATAAGCGTGCATTGATGATGTACAGGGGAATCGCGTGTTTGCCGCAATAAAAAAATAAGTTAGGCCATATTTCGGTTTCCATCATCACGGCAAGCCTAGGCTTAAAACAACGCATAAAGCGTGCAACCGCATCGGGCACATCATAAGGCAGGTAAACATGGCTAACACGGTCTTGCAACACCGCAGTCACGCGTGCCGAACCTGTAGGTGTGGTCGTGGTAATGAGTAAGGGGATATTGGGGTGTTGGTCTTGCAATTGCCTGACCAGCGGAAAAACAGCCTCGGCTTCGCCGACCGAAACAGCATGCAGCCAAATAACGCCTTGGGGGTAGGGCTGTTGGTAACAGCCAAAGCGTTCGCGCCAGCGCAACCGATAGGCGGGTGCTTTAATGCCACGCCAATACAAGCGCAAGGCAATAACAGGCAGGGCCAGATAAAAAAGGATTGTGTATAAGAGACGCAAGCTGGACAGCCTAAGATGGCGGTTAAGCCCCAAGGGCTAGGTGCGCCTTGGGGCTAAGCCGTGTACGGTTAAAAATTAGGATTCAGCCGCAATTTTTACTGTGATGGTGACAATCACATCTGAATGCAAACTGATGTC
>JABFST010000218.1 GCA_013140465.1 Methylococcaceae bacterium | reverse complement strand
TCTAATGGCTGTGGCAACGTCATGGGGCTTTCTCTCTGATAGTTAAAAGCTTCATAATATGGGTTGCCACTCCCTGTTTTTCAAGGGTAAACAGGGGGTTGGGGGCTTAAGTTGGCGCGTATGGCATATACTCTTGGGACTGCGGAGTAATAATTTCTCTTAGCATAGTCATTCCCCTCGTTCTAAGGATGGGCGTTTATTTAGCGTTGTAGTATTCCCATGTTCAACCTAAATGCCTATCGTTCTGCCATTCGGGCGCAATAACCAAAGCCATTGCGCCCTTTTTGACATCCGTAAAATAGCTAACGCTTAACGATAAACCGGAAACTTCGCACACAATGCGCTGACTTTTTCGCGCACGGCGGCAATCACGCTGTCATCGTCGATATTGTCCATCACGTCGCACATTAAGCTGGCAATTTCTGCCACTTCGGCTTCTTTAAAGCCGCGTGTGGTGGGGGCGGGGGTGCCGACGCGGATGCCGCTGGTGACGAAAGGCGATTGCGGGTCGTTAGGCACGGCGTTTTTGTTGACGGTGATGTGGGCTTTGTTGAGCGCGGCATCGGCGGCTTTGCCAGTGATGCCTTTGGCGATCAGTGACACTAGCATCAAGTGGTCGTCAGTGCCGCCAGATACGACATCATAGCCACGCGCGATAAACACCGCCGCCATCGCTTTAGCATTGCTGATGACTTGTTGTTGGTAGGCGCGGAATTCGGGCTGCATGGCTTCTTTAAAAGCCACGGCTTTGGCGGCGATGATGTGCATGGACGGGCCGCCTTGGATGCCCGGGAATATGCTGGAATCGATTTTTTTCTCGATGTCAGGGTTGCTTTTGCAGACGATTAAACCGCCGCGTGGGCCACGCAGGGATTTGTGGGTGGTGCTGGTGACAACATCGGCAAACGGCACTGGATTGGGGTAGACACCTGCAGCAATCAAGCCCGCCACATGCGCCATATCGACGACAAAATAGGCGCCGACTTTATCGGCAATGGCACGGAAACGTTGCCAATCCCATACGCGTGAGTAAGCCGAAAAGCCCGCGATCAGCATTTTGGGTTTGTGTTCCAAGGCTAAGGCTTCAACTTGGTCGTAATCAATTTCGCCTGTGTCGGGGTTGAGTCCGTATTGCACGGCATTGTAGATTTTGCCGGAGAAGTTGGGTTTGGCGCCGTGGGTCAAATGTCCGCCATGTGCCAAGCTTAAGCCTAAAATCGTGTCGCCAGGTTGTAGTAAGGCCATGAACACCGCCATATTGGCTTGCGAGCCAGAATGCGCTTGTACGTTGGCGTAATCGGCGCCAAACAGGGCTTTGGCACGGTCTATTGCCAGTTGTTCGACTTTATCGACGGCTTCGCAACCGCCGTAATAGCGTTTGCCGGGATAGCCTTCGGCGTATTTGTTGGTCAGTTGTGAGCCTTGCGCTTCCATGACGCGTGGGCTGGTGTAGTTTTCTGAGGCAATCAGCTCTATGTGGTCTTCTTGACGTTGGCGTTCTTCTTCCATAGCAAGGAAGAGTTCATCATCAAAACCTTTGATGGACATGGATTTTTCAAACATGGTGTCTCCTGGTGAGGGGCTAGGGGTATAAAAGTAAGATTTGTAGGTCAGCGACATTGGTGCCGGTCGCGCCGGTGATGAGTAAATCCTGGGCTAAGGCCAAGGCGTGATAAGCGTCGTTATTGGCGAGCAGGGCGTGCGGATCTGCGCCCGCCGCAGCTAGCCGCGCGAGGGTGTGGTGATCGACTACGCCGCCCGCCGCATCGGTAGGGCCGTCGCGCCCGTCTGTGCCGCCGCTTAAAAATGTCCATGCGCCGCTTAAGCCGTGTTGTTGTGCGGCGATGGCGAATGCCAAGGCCAGTTCTTGGTTGCGTCCGCCTAAGCCCGTACCTGTAACCGTGACGGTGGTTTCACCGCCCGCCAATAAGGCGGTGGGTTGCTTGATGCCTGTAGCGAGCAGTTGTTTGGCATCTTTAACCCATTGTTCGGCAACTGTTTTAGCTTCGCCGCACAGATGTTGGCTATAAAGCTTGGCATCGTAACCGCGTTCGGCGGCAGCGGTTAAACTGGCATGGAGGCTGAGGGTGTTGCTGCCGATTAAGGTGTAGCCGTTGTTGATGAAGGCGGCATCATCGGCTTTGGGGGTTTCGGGGATGTTGCCGAGCTGGCCCAAGCGTAGATGTTGTTGGACGCTGAAGGGGATTTTATCCCACAGGTTTTTGGCAGTTAATAGGGCGATAGCGTCGTGATAAGTGCTGGCATCCGCGACGGTATGACCGCTGGCAATCGAGCTTAAGTCATCGCCTAACACATCCGATAAAATTAGCGCGTGCAAGTCGGCGGGCAGTGCCAAACGCGCCAAGCCGCCGCCTTTGAGTTGGGACAGGTGTTTGCGCACGCAGTTGATGTCGTTAATGGTCGCACCACTGGCAAGTAGCAGTTGGGTGGTGGCGATTTTGTCCTCTAGGCTAATCCCTACTGCTGGATAGGGCAGCAAGGCCGAACCGCCGCCGCTGACCAATACCAACATCAGTTCGCCCGCTTGTGCTAGTGCTATGTGGGCGGCACACCGTTGCGCCGCCGCCAGGCCCGCGCTATCGGGTAAGGGATGGCCCGCCCCGATGACTTCAATGCCAGGGACGGCGGCAACGTTTTCGTAATTGGTGACGGCAATAGCGGGTGCGGCTAAGCTGTGCGCGGGGATGCGTTCTTGGGCGGCTTTTGCCATCGCACATGCGGCTTTGCCAAAGGCGAGTACATGAATTTTAGGCCATGCCGCCGTGCGGGTGGGGGCGGACTCGCTTAGGTTTAGGGCTATGCTGAGGCGTTGGTCGTTACTGGATAAACACCGTAGCACGGCTTGATAGGGATCAGCCGCCGCTACGCCCGCCTGAAAAATGCTGATAGCGGCGGTGCGGGCTAGGGCGGGGTCGGGTAGGGGATGTTCAGCCATAGCCGTGGGTTAAGCCATGTCTTTAGCTAACGCGAAAATGTTTTCGGCATCCAGCACTTGTTTGTTGTCGGTAAACAGCTGGGCAACACAGGCGCGGTGCAGGGCCAGTTTGAGTGCGCCAAAGCCGATAGCACCCCAAATGATTTTGCCGTGGCGCAGTTCGCCTTTGTCCATCATCGATGTGCCGCCTATGCCTAAGGGTGGGGTGGCGTTGGCATCGGCGATCATTTCGAGATGGGGGTTGTTTTGCCATTGTTCCAGCGTTAGCAATTGCACGCCCGCTGCACCTGTTGCCAACACGATTTGGGCATCGGCGATAGCGTCGGCACGCGCTTGATTGTCTAAGGCTTCGAGTGCGGTGATGTCCACGCCAAAACGGTGTTTCATGGTGTCACACGCCGCTTGCGCACGCGCTAATTGGCGTGCGGTGATGGTCACGTTTGCACCTTCTAGGGCCAGCATGGCGGCGGCGCGTTGGCCGACTGGCCCAGTACCTGCCAGCACCACGGCTTTTTTGCCCGCCACGACCCCGCTAGCCGCCAATTTGGCAACCGCAGCAGCGGCGGTGGTGTTGCTGCCGTTGCTGTCCAGCATGACCGAAACGCGAAAGTCTTGGAAAAAACACTGTTGCACCGCCGTAAACAATGCTTGTCCTGCGACCATATTGCTGCCGCCGATAAAAATGGCGGTGTTTTTTTTGTCTTTGGGCGCACGCGTAAAAATAGCGCCTTCAACCAGCCCCGTGACGTTTTCAGGGCTGATGCCGCCATGCCCGATAACGTGGTCAGCCCCGCCATCATAGCCGACTACAGTGTCGAAAACGGAAGGGTAAGTGTCAGTGTCAAATTGAAATAACAGTTTTTTCATGGCTGGCTGTATGGGCTTAAGGTGGAGATTTTGGCTGATATTATACCCGATATAAAAAACTATGCCGTGATTAAGCACGGCAAGCTGTGGGCGTGATTTAAG
>JABFST010000051.1 GCA_013140465.1 Methylococcaceae bacterium | reverse complement strand
CCTTTTGGCTTAGCCAGCACCAACACCAAAATCATCGCCCCGTTTTTTGCCGATGTGGATACCCGCCAATTGGGCAGCAATCCTGTCACCTATGGACAAGGCACAGTGGGCAGCCGGCCCGCATTTGCCGTCAACTGGCTTAATGTCGCTTGCTTTGCCACCCCTAACGGCGGCTACAACACTTTACAAATGGTGTTGATAGACCGTTCTGACATTGGTACGGGTGACTTTGACATTGAATTTAATTATGGCTCGATCTTATGGGAAGCAGGCCAAGCCAGCGGTGGCGACGGCATCTGCCAAAATGGCAATACTGTACGCATAGGCTACTCAAACGGCGTCAGCAATTCTTTTGAGTTGGATGGCTCGGGCATTGCCGGGGCCTTTTTGGACAGCAATTTGGTGACAGGCTTAATTTATAACAACCGCAACTCCTTACAAACAGGCCGTTATTTATTTCCTGTGCGCAATGGCAATGCGCCTTTTGGGCATAGCATAGCCGGCACGGTTTTCGCCAATGACACTAACACCCCGTTGCCTGATGCACTGGTGCAAATCTGTAGCAACCAACAAGACACTTTCTGCACCCTGACCAGCAGCAATAGCAACGGTGATTATACGGTAGGCGGCTTAACCGACAGCAACTATCAAGTGAAGGTATTTCCGCCCGCCAATACCCAATACCTACCTGCGACTATACCTGTGGTGCTTACCGGGGCTGATCTTGAGCATCAAGACATCGTCTTGTTAGGCCCAGAACCTTTGCCCAGCGGCACCAATATTTTGCCCAACAACGGGGTCAGCCCAGGTGGGATACCTGTCGTGTATTGGCAAAATCCGCTTAACCTGACGACCACAGGCTGTTCTGGTGGTTCGGCAAGTTACACGATTACCGATGAACTAGGCAACGTGATTGCAGCGGGGGCTATGCCAGAAACTGCGGGCAGTCCCGGCCATTACTTGGCTATCGTGCCATCGCTTTACCCTAACCACGGACAAGTGACGGTCAGCATCACGATCAATTGCCCCGGCGGCAGCAGTGTTGACATCCGTTTTGCGATGTACATCGATCCTAGCGGCGTCGTGAAAGATACGTTTGGGGTTCCTATTAACGGCGCAACAGTCACCTTATACCGCTCAGACAGTTCAGCAGGGCCTTTTGTGGCAGTGCCTGACGGCGATGCCATTATGTCACCCACTAACCGCACCAATCCTTTTACTACCCAAGCGCAAGGCTTATTTGGTTGGGATGTGATCGCTGGATATTACAAAGTGAGGGCTGAAAAATCCGGTTGTACAGCACCCGCACCCAATAACGCACAAAACTTTGTGGAAACCGAGGTGCTGACTATTCCGCCACCTGTCACCGACTTGTTGCTGGTGTTGGATTGTGGGACACCTGTTTATGGTGTTTGTGATGTCACTCAGGACGGGGCCGTGTCACGCACTGACATCCTCAATATCAGTAGCCGCTTACGCTCTACGGTTGCGGTAGGCACTTTAGGCGATGTCAACCATGACGGGCGCATCACCTCCTTAGACACCCGAGGCTGCACACTGCAATGCACGCTGCCCGGCTGTGCCGAACCCACTCCTTAACCTAAGCGATCTGCATACGGCTGGGCGTTTGCTGTGTAAGCGCCCAGACCGCATCAGGCATTAACCAAGAGAACACTCATGAAAATCAAACTATTATTTATTTTTGCACTGCTGGCGGGCTTCGGCTTGCCCATTGCCTATGCCTCGCCTATCCTGACTTTTGTCGCGAATACCCAAACGGTGGCCTTAGGCAGCAGCGTCACGGTATCTGCGGTGCTGACGGGTTTAGAGGACGGGGGCTTAGATGAAATTATCGCGGCTTACGACCTCAGCGTTTCTTATGACGATGCGGTCTTGAGTTACGCAGGAGGTACGTTTTTTGGCCTGTCTTCTGATACGTTTCTGACCAGTTTAGGCGGGGGGACTATCAGCTGGAACAGCATCTCTTATGATAGCGATGCCGCTTTACAAAGCAGCCAAGGCAATAGTTTTACGTTGGCAACAATGGTGTTTAACACTTTAAGCACAGGCACCTCGGCACTGAGCTATTCTTACCACGATGTAACGGGCTTAAATGCGGCGACCTTAAACTATGCGACGTTGCCGGGTAGCGTGACCGTAAACGCGGTGGCTGAACCTTCAAGCTTGGTGTTGATGAGCTTGGCGATGATGCTTATGGCGGGTGTGAAACAGCGCAAAGCCCTAGTGGTATTGGCGCACGGTTGTTAATTATCTGGCTACACTAGCATGTGTAGGGGCGAATCAATTCGCCCCTACACGTCTGTTGTTTACGCGTTGGCGGGTACTTTATCCAACTCAAAGGCGGCATGGAGTGCGCGTACCGCAAGCTCCAAATATTTTTCATCCACCACCACAGAGATTTTAATTTCTGAGGTTGAAATCATGCGGATATTAATGTTTTCTTCCGCCAAGGTCTTAAACATAGTGCTGGCTATGCCAGCATGTGAGCGCATCCCGACACCGACGATAGACACTTTGACGATGCTGTCATCCCCGGTCACATTTCTGGCGGACAAGTCCACACAGGTTTGTTCCAACAATGCCTTGGCACGCAGGTAGTCGTTACGGTGTACGGTAAAGGTAAAATCAGTAGTGGCGTCGTCAGCGATGTTTTGTACGATCATATCCACTTCAATATTGGCATCAGCAATAGGACCCAATATTTTAAAGGCCACGCCCGGCAGGTCAGGCACGCCTGTAATCGTCAATTTGGCTTCGTCGCGGTTGAAGGCGATGCCCGAAATTAAAGCACTTTCCATTTGTGATTCCTCGTATGTGATGAGTGTGCCACACCCTTCTTTAAATGATGATAAAACGCGTAACGCCACATTATATTTTCCGGCAAATTCCACCGAACGGATTTGCAGCACCTTAGAACCCAAGCTTGCCATTTCCAGCATTTCTTCAAAGGTGATGTGGTTTAAGCGGCGTGCTTTAGGCTCTACGCGCGGGTCAGTGGTGTAAACGCCATCAACATCGGTATAAATATGGCATTCATCAGCCTTTAAGGCCGCCGCTAAAGCCACCGCAGTCGTGTCTGAACCGCCGCGCCCCAAGGTGGTGATGTTGCCGTATTCGTCCACACCCTGAAAACCCGCCACGACAACGACTTTGCCTTCTGCCAAATGGGCGCGGATAGGCGCATCATCAATATGCAAAATGCGGGCTTTGGTGTGTACACTATCGGTCAGGATTTTGACTTGCGCCCCCGTATAGGAACAGGCATCGCAGCCCAATTGGTGCAAAGCCATGCTGAGCAAGGCCACCGTGACCTGTTCGCCTGTGGAAATTAGGACATCCATTTCCCGTTCGGTCGGCTGTACCTGCATTTCTTTTGCCAAGGCAATCAAGCGGTTGGTTTCACCGCTCATAGCTGATAGCACAACGACTATTTGATCGCCCAAATCATGGGCTTGCTTAACTTTTTCAGCCACGCCTTTGATGCGCTCTATTGAACCCACCGAAGTGCCGCCAAACTTATAGACATAAAGTGCCATTTTAAACCCTATAGATGTTATTTCTTGCGTTGAAACCGCTGTAGGCAAAAACAAAAAAGAGCCGTAAAGGCTCTTTTTAATTTACGGCAAAATCAGGCGTTGATTAATCTTTATCAACTTCCTTAATACTGAGCCTGACCCGGCCTTGGCGGTCAATTTCCAGCACTTTAACGCGGACTATATCGCCTTCGTTTAAGCGGTCACTGACTTTATCGACATGTTCATCAGAAATTTGTGAGATATGCACCAAACCATCTTTGCCTGGCAAAATCGTGACAAATGCACCGAAGTCCATCAATCTGACCACTTTGCCTTCGTAGGTTTTGCCCACTTCGACTTCGGCGGTGATTTCTTCAATCAAACGGCGGGCTTCTTCACCTGCGGCTTTATCAACTGAAGCCACTTTAACGATACCGTCATCAGTCAAATCTACGCTGGCTCCGGTTTGTTCGGTAATGCTACGGATAGTGGCGCCGCCTTTGCCGATAACTTCACGGATTTTAGCCGGATCAATTTTGAAAGTGATGATGCGAGGGGCAAAATCGGACATTTCATCACGGGTGCTGGCTAAGGCTTTATTCATTTCGCCTAAGATGTGCAAACGCCCGTGTTTAGCTTGTTCCAAAGCGGTTTTCATGATTTCTGCGGTAATGCCATCAATTTTGATGTCCATTTGCAAGGCGGTAATGCCTTCAGCAGAACCTGCGACTTTAAAATCCATATCGCCGAGATGATCTTCATCGCCCATGATGTCAGACAAGACGGCAAAGCTATCGCCTTCTTTAATCAAACCCATCGCGATACCCGCTACAGGCGCGGAAATAGGCACGCCCGCATCCATTAACGCCAAGCTGCTGCCGCAAACTGAGGCCATAGAGCTGGAGCCGTTGGATTCGGTGATTTCAGAAACCACACGGATGGTGTAGGGGAATTCGTCCATATTGGGCAATACTGCCGCGACACCGCGTTTTGCCAAGCGTCCATGACCGATTTCACGGCGTTTTGGCGAGCCGACAAAACCCGTTTCACCTACGCTGAACGGAGGGAAGTTGTAATGCAACATGAACGGTTCTTTATATTCGCCCGCCAACGCATCGATGATTTGCGCATCGCGTTGGGTGCCTAAAGTGGCAACCACTAAAGCTTGGGTTTCGCCGCGCGTAAACAGGGCGGAACCGTGGGTTCTGGGCAATACGCCAGTCCTGATAGAGATAGGACGGATTTTGTCTAAGGGACGACCGTCAATACGCTTGCCTTCGTTGAGGATGGCATTGCGCACGATGCGGTATTCCAAATGTTCGATAATGCCGCGTATGTCTTTTTCAGCATAATTGACGGACAGTTTTTCAACAATCGCGTTGCGTATGCCTTTAAGGTGTTCTTGGCGGACTAATTTTTCGGCGATGGTATAAGCGGCTTTAATGTCTTCTGCTACCGCAGAAGTGACCAGTTCTACCAATTCGGCATTGGTTTCAGGGGCAACCCATTCCACCACACCACTGCCCGCTTCGGCAGCAAATTCGTTAATGGCGTTAATCGCCGCTTGCATTTGTTCATGACCAAACAACACCGCGCCTAACATGACTTCTTCAGACAGGCCAGCGGCTTCGGATTCAACCATTAATACCGCGTGCGAAGTACCTGCAACCACTAAAGTCAGTTGTGATTCTTTTAAGGCGGCAGGTGATGGGTTTAATAAATACGCACCGTCTTGATAACCAACGCAAGCTGCGCCGATAGGGCCGTTGAAAGGCAAACCAGACACCGCCAAGGCCGCAGAAGCACCTAATAAAGCCGGAATTTCAGGATCCACTTCTGGATTTAAGGAAATAACGGTGGCAATAATTTGCACTTCGTTGGTATAACCTTCAGGAAACAGCGGGCGTATCGGGCGATCTATCAAACGGGAGGTTAAGGTCTCTTGTTCGCTGGGCCGTCCTTCGCGTTTAAAAAAGCCGCCGGGAATTTTACCCGCCGCATACGCTTTTTCTTGATAATTAACGGTTAATGGAAAAAAATCGCCACCTGCGGCTTCTTTTTTTGCCACAACGGTAACTAACAGAGATGTGCCTTCGACATCGATTATGACAGCACCGTCGGCTTGACGGGCTATTTCACCAGTTTCTAGCGTAACGAGTCTTTCGCCGTACTGAAATGCTTTCCTGATAGGATTCACTATGGGGTTCCTTTGCGTGGAGGTTATTTGTGGGGCTAAACTCACTTAAGCCCCAACTATTGCTGTTTGTTAATGTTCACGTTTAGGCCATCCCTGGCCTACGGTTAAGCTTTGCAGACTTATTTTCTTAAGCCTAAACGTTCAATCAATGAACGGTAACGGTTGCTGTCTTTATTTTTTAAATAATCCAGCAACTTACGGCGTTGGTTAACCATACGCAACAAACCACGACGGGAATGGTTATCTTTTTTGTGGGCGGCAAAGTGTGGGGTCAAGTGCGTGATATGCGCAGTCAACAGCGCAATTTGCACTTCAGGTGAGCCAGTATCGGTTTCTGATTGGCGATAAGCTTCGACAACCGCTTTTTTTTGTTCAGCAGTAAAAGGCATTGAAAATCCCTAAGAGTTATTAAAAGTTAAGCCTTGTGGCTTATGGGTACACGGGTTTCCACGTTAGGGTGTAGAAACCCATATTCGTAGTCAGGCCGCATCTGTTGTGCGGCCTTATGGGTTGTTCATATTAAACAATTTTTTCGGGGCTATTTTACCATCCATTAGCTTTTCCCCCAAGCCTAAAAACACCGTATCGTGGTAAAGCCTGACGGTGCCGGGTTCGGCATCGGCAAAATCAATCGCCTGACCATAATTTATACTGATGGCTTGGGCTTCGGATAAAAACACCGCTGGCAACGGGCCTAACGGGCAATCAACGGGCAGCAAACAGGCGCGAAGTTCATCTTCTGACATCGCCTTTAACGCTTCTATTGTGTGGGCATCAGCGATATCGAACTGTCCCGCCGCCAACCGCCTTAACGCAATCACTGTCCCGCAAGTGCCTAAAGCATGACCCAAATCTTCCGCCAAGGAGCGGATATAAGTGCCTTTGGAACAAGCCACTTCCAACGTTAATTGGTTATCAGCAAACGCCAACAGTTTGATGTCGTAAATATGGATGTGCCGGGCTTTGCGCTCTACCGTAATGCCCTCACGCGCCAGTTCATAAAGTTTTTTGCCCTGATGCTTTAAAGCCGAATACATGGGCGGAACTTGCGCTATCGGCCCGGTAAACTGTTGTAATACCGCGTGTATTTGCGCCAGTGTTAATTCGGGTACGGGCTGGGTATCGATCACCTGCCCTTCGGAATCGCCCGTGTCAGTCATCACGCCCAATTGCACCGTGACCAAATAACGTTTGTCGTCGTCCAACATTAAAGCAGACACTTTGGTTGCTTCACCAAAACACAAAGGCAATAAGCCCGAAGCAAGCGGGTCTAAACTGCCGGTATGCCCGGCCTTGTTGGCGTTAAACAAACGCCGCACTTCTTGCAAGGCTTGGTTGGAAGACACGCCCAAACGTTTGTCCAACAGTAAAATACCGTGGATGTTAAGGCCGGATTTGCGTTTGCTCATAAGTGGAAAACAAGGGGCTACTAGGCCACACTAAAGGGCTACAGCCAACAATTGGCAGTGCAAACCCTCAATGTGCTGCAAGCCTTTATCATTGCTTAATAAAACAGCTTGGCTGACCATAGCGGTTGCACAAACAATGGCATCAGGCAATTTCAAGCGATAATGTTGACGTAATTCAATGGTTTTTTCTTTGATGGCATTATTTAATTCAAAAACATGAATATCATTAATAAATGACATGAGCCAATGCCTTTGTTGAATTGTCAACGCCGGATAAGAACGTAATTCCATTTCGGTAATGATAGAAATACCATACTCTGCAATAGGTAACGGTTCTACTAACACACCTTTTTGCAAATAAATGACTATGTTTGTGTCCAGCACATACTTCATTGTGCATCATTCCACTCAGACCGGATGGCTTGCTGATAATCCAAACCATCTTCTTGCCAGGCAAGAGTGCCGCTATACTTCATGACATCAATGTCATTAGTCTGGGCATCATTGTCATACATGACTATCACTTTAACGCGTGACGCATGGATAGTATCAGGTAGTTGCAAGTGGATTTCGTGCGATTCGGTGAGGGTGGCTTCTAATTCGATGGCGTGCATAAGTTAGTATTGTTTTAAATCGGGTAACGGTAGTTGGGGTAGAGTTTTTTCATGGAATTAAGGTCGGATAATAACCTTTACATTTAAATCATCAACTATTTTTGTTAAATCGTTTTCCAACCCTCTCGGGTTTTTAAGCAGTCCATCAGGATCATAAACAAAACAAATGAGGTGTTTACAATCAGGGTGTGATTTATACCGCTGGGTATCAATCATTAACTCTTCGCCGACTACTTTTCCTGTCAAACCTTTGCGCGTCTTTTTTAGTTCGATAATGATTTGTTCTTGTTTGAGTAAAAAATCGACTCTAGCACAAGCACCTGCATAGCTGGGTGTCCATTCTTCATCTCTAATATCATCAAAAAATAACGTTAATAAGGAGTGAAATAAATCTTGGACATCATATTCATCATTTATATCGATAGTGGTTCTATCAGAGTGCCTATGACGCAATTGCCGTACAACAGAATGAAAACGGTTACATAACAATTCAACATTGCTGACTGGAGAGAGAGTAGATGTAAATGATTTTGCAATCTCATCACCGCAATAATTATTTATTTCATGAATGAACGAATTTAATATAGCGTTAGCCTTATCTAAACCATCGTTGTATGCTTTAACAAACTCTGATTCTGGCGTATCTGAATAGAAACAAAATAAATTGTAATTAATATCTAAAAAATCATTTATATGTCCCTTTTCTTTGCCAAAAAATTTTTCAACTGCTATTTTTGTATCACGATGCCATTTTGTAAATGCTGGGGAAGATGAACTGTCGCTAATATTCTTTAAGCCGTTAATTTCAGCGCGTTGTTTTTCCAGAATTTCAATGGCTTTTTGCTTTTCCATAAATTGTTTTCATCCGCTTCATTTTGATAATCACAACGGCAAAAAATCCTTATCCAAAACCTGTTGCCATTGCCAAGGGCAGGTAGTTGGAAACGTGCATTCTTCCAAACCCGTTTCTTGAACAGCTTGGATGATGGCAAATTCGTAGGCATCTAGCAAGCAAGTGTCTAGTTGTCGCTTTAAACTGGGGTTTTCCCTGAGGATTTTTTCTATCCGTAGGCGTTGTTCCCGGATGGTCAGCTCCCAACTTTTACCGCGCCTAACGGGTTGATATTGCCATTTGAGCAGATGTTGCAACAACACGGTTAATCGGCTTTCTAAGGCCCTTTTTTCTGATTTACCCATGCCTTCTATTTCTTCAAGCAAATTGACCGCGTCTAACTCACCATAACGTCCTAATTTTAATAAGCTGGCTTGTTCGATTGCCCATCCATAAAAATCGCTGTCGTAAGTTGACATTTTCTTACCCTTGCATTGATTTCAGTTAGCTTATGCCTAGTCTTAAATAGCAGTAGGAGCCGCTTTAGCCGCTCCCGCTGTTAATATCCATTCAATATTATTGTAAAAAGCAAACCCAATGTAGCCAATCTAGGATTCATCCCCCTGCGCCGCCCTAGGCAAATCACTCAACAATTCCGCCACGCGCATACCCGTGTCAAACGAATCATCGTAATAAAACCGTAGGCTGGAGATATGCCGCAAACGCATACGTTTGGCGAGTTCGTGGCGGATCATCGGCGACAGTTCGTTCAGCAGTTTCACATTGGCTTTTTTACCTTGCTCGTCAACATTAAGCACCGTGACATAAATTTTCGCCACTGCTAGGTCTTTGGTCACGATCACTTCATTAATCGTGATAAAACCTAGCCTGGAATCATCGATGTCGCGTTGCAAAATCAGCGACAGCTCTTTTTGCATTTGTGATGAAACCCGCGCATTACGACCAAACTCTTTTGCCATAACTTACAGTTCCCGCTTGATTTCTATGCGTTCAAAGACTTCGATTTGGTCGCCAGGTTGGACGTCGTTGTAGTTTTTAACGCCGATACCGCATTCCATGCCCATTTTGACTTCAGACGCATCATCTTTAAAGCGGCGCAACGATTCCAACTGGCCTTCAAAAATCACCACGTTATTACGCAACACCCGGATCGGCAAGTTACGTTTAACGTAGCCATCAACCACCATACAGCCTGCAATCGCGCCGTATTTGGGCGAACGGAACACATCGCGCACTTCGGCAAGACCCACGATTTGTTCTTTAATCACTGGCGCCAACATGCCGCTGATGGATTTTTTGACTTCATCAATCGCATCGTAAATCACGCTGTAATAATGCAGGTCGATGCCTTTTTCTTCGATCAGTTTTCTGGCAGTGGCATCGGCACGGACGTTAAAGCCCATTAAGATAGCTCCCGAAGCCAAGGCCAAGTTGGCATCGCCTTCGTTGATGCCGCCTACGCCGCCAAACACGACTTTAACTTCGACTTCGTCGTTGGACAAGGCCACCAATGAACCGCGTAAGGCTTCCAAACTGCCTTGCACGTCGGTTTTCAGCACCAAATTGACGCTAGCCAATTCGCCTGTCGCCATTTTCGAGAATACTTCATCCAATTTCGACGCACGTTGTGCCGCATGTTTGGTGAATTTTTTGCGGTCTTCACGGTGTTTTGCCAAGTCTTTGGCGATGCGTTCATTTTGCACCACCAAGAACTCGTCACCCGCATTGGGCGTGCCGGACAAACCTAAAATTTCCACAGGCACACAAGGGCCGGCTTCTTTGATGGTTTTGCCATTTTCATTAAACATGGCGCGGACGCGACCGAATTCATGACCACACAAGACCATTTGCCCGTTTTCGAGGGTACCGCGCTGGATCAGTACTGTCGCGACTGCACCACGGCCTTTATCCAAACGCGATTCGATGACGATGCCCGAGGCCGCGCCTTCGATAGGAGCTTTCAATTCCAAAATTTCGGTTTGGACAATCAAGGCTTCAATCAAATCATCGATACCTTCACCCGTTTTGGCGGAGATTTTCAGGAACTGCACATCGCCGCCCCATTCTTCTGCCAACACGTTAATCACCGACAATTCCTGCATGACTTTTTCGGGATTGGCATCGGGTTTATCGATTTTATTGATCGCAACAATAATCGGCACGTTGGCGGCACGCGCATGTTCCACCGCTTCTTTAGTTTGCGGCATCACCCCGTCATCGGCAGCCACGACCACAATCACCACGTCGGTGACATCAGCGCCTCGGGCCCGCATCGCGGTAAACGCGGCATGGCCCGGGGTGTCAAGGAATGTGACCGAACCGTGGTCGGTTTTGACTTGATAAGCGCCGATATGTTGGGTAATACCGCCCGCTTCGCCAGCGGCAACGCGAGTTTTGCGGATGTAATCGAGCAATGAGGTTTTACCGTGGTCAACGTGGCCCATGATGGTGACAATAGGCGCACGCGGCAATTCGACACGGACATCGTCGGTTTGCGCTTCGGCAAGCATTTCTTGTTCAAGGTCATCATCGCTTTGCATGATGGCTTTGTGGCCCATTTCTTCGACCAAAATGACCGCTGTTTCTTGGTCTATGCTTTGGTTGATGGTGGCCATAATGCCTAGCTTCATCAATTGTTTGATGACCATCGCGGCTTTCACGCTCATTTTTTGCGCCAAGTCCGACACCAAAATCATCTCAGGGATGGTGACTTCTTTAACGATAGGCGCAACTGGCATTTCAAACTGATGCTTGCTGTCTGACTGCACGGCCTGACGTTGTGGCGGCTGTTTGCCTTTTTTCTTGCCACGTTTGCCGTCTTTGCCAGAACTACGCGCCCCAGCACCAGCACCTTCGTCTTGTTTTTTGCGGTGTAAGGTGTCTTGTTTCACCGCTGCTTGTTGCCGTACTTTTTCGGCATTTTTCTTAATCGACTCTTCCAGCCTATGTTCCTTTTCTTGTTGTTTTTTTCTGACTTCTTCGGCTTCTTTGGTTTTAATTGACTTGTCTTGTTTGATTTTCTTTTCTTCCTTAATTTTTAAGGTTTCAAACTTAACAATCGAGTCAATTTCATCATCAATATCCAAGTCAATATCTGGCACGCCCGCTGGCACTACCACAGCCGCTGGTTCTGACGCTTGCGCTTGGGGTTCTGCCACAGCAGCCGCTGGTGCAACAACATTCACCACAGGCACTGCATCGGCAACCACTGGCTCAGGCACCCGTTCTACTGGCTGTTCGGCAACTATTGGTTCTACCACGGGCGGCTCGACAGGCAAGGCCACTGCGGGCGCTTCTTGTTTATGCGCACCTGCATCGGCTTCGTTAAGTTCAGGCCGTTTGATATACGTTTTTTTCTTACGCACTTCAACGCTAATGGACTTGGTTGAGCTGCCCGGCACACTGGCCTGTTTGATTTCCGTCACTTTTCGGCGTTCTAAAGTCACACGCTGGGGCGCATTTCTGGGTTCACCCTCCGCCTTGCCATGCCGTTTGCGTAAATGCGCCAATAACTGCATTTTTTCATCTTCGTTAATGACATCATCAGGCTTAGTTGCAGACAAACCTGCTTCTTTTAACTGCCCCAATAACCGTTCCAGCGGAATCTTAACTATCTCCGCCAACTGCCGTACCGTTTTATCGCTCATCTCTATGCCCCTTACCTACTCGCTGTGCCTTAAGCAAACCAAGGCTCACGCGCCTTCATAATTAACTGTGCCGCCCGCTCTTCGTTCATGCCCTTAATATTTAACAAATCATCAACCGATTGTTCTGCCAAATCGTCCATCGTAATAATGCCTAGCCCTGCCAAATCGTAGGCCAAATCAGTGTCCATGCCTTCCATATCCAGTAAATCTTGCGCTGGTTTTGCCGTTTCGATAATTTCTTCGGCGGCAATTGCGCTAATCAATAAGGCATCTTTAGCACGGCTACGCAGCTCGTTGACCAAGGCCTCATCAAACCCTTCAATTTCCAGCATTTCGCTGACCGGAACATAGGCTATTTCTTCGACGCTATTAAAACCTTCTTCCGCCAATATTAAGGCGATGTCTTCATCAACATCCAACTGGTCAATAAACATTTGTTTGACTTGATCGACTTCGGCTTCGGCATTTTTTTCCGCCTTGGAAGCGTCAATCACATTCAATTCCCAACCTGTCAACAGGCTAGCCAAGCGTACATTTTGACCGCCACGGCCTATCGCTTGGGACAGGTTTTCTGAGCTGACCGCCAAATCCATGCTGTGCTTGTCTTCATCGACGACAATAGATTGGATTTCGGCAGGTGACATGGCATTGATGACAAACTGGGCTTCGCTGGGATTCCAAAGGATAATGTCAACACGCTCGCCAGCCAACTCATTAGTGACCGACTGCACCCTGGAACCTCTCATGCCTACGCACGCGCCGACTGGATCTAAGCGCGGGTCGTTGCTTTTAACCGCCAATTTGGCCCTAGAACCAGGATCACGCGCCGCGCCTATCACAGAAATCATGCCTTCGCCGACTTCTGGCACTTCCAATCGGAACAAGGCGATCAATAATTCCGGCGCGGTACGGCTTACAAACAATTGCGGGCCGCGCGGCTCTAAACGCACATCTTTTAAATAACCACGGATACGGTCGCCAACACGCACGGGTTCACGCGGGATCATGTCTTCGCGGGCAATAAAGGCTTCAATATGTCCGCCCAAGTCTAAATACACGCTGCCTTTTTCAATACGCTTAACAATACCCGTAATCAATTCGCCGACACGGCTTTTGTAAGCATCAACAATTTTTTTGCGTTCCGCTTCACGCACTTTATGGATAATGACTTGTTTCGCGGTTTGTGCGGCAATCCGGCCAAAATCGACAGACTCGATTTCTTCTTCAACGACATCGCCCAATTGTACAAGGGGATTATCTAAGCGGGCGACTTCCAACAACACTTGCGTCGTTGGAAATTCCACGTCACCGTCGCGCAAAGGGTCTGCCGCGACCACATCCCATTGGCGGTAAGTCAAGTAATCGCCCGTTTTTCTGTCTATAGCCACCCGCGCCTTGATGGGATTGGCGTGGCGCTTAAGTGTTGCGGCCTCTAATGCGGATTCTATGGCCTGAAAAACAATTTCCTTGTCAATTTCCCGTTCATTGGAAAACACCTCCACTACTAACAAAATTTCTTTATTTGCCACTGCGGCCTCCTTCTTATATTGAGTAATCAGGTACTAAACGCGCTTTACTCATCGCACTAAATGCGACTTCATACAGCTGCCCGTCTTCTTGGAGCGTTATGTTTTCGCCCTCTACTTTTATAATTTGTCCGGTAATTTTTCTGCGCCCGTTGACGGCCTTAAACAATACGCAGCTGACCTTGCCACCTATAAACTTCTCAAACTGACTGGCCTTAAAAAAGGGGCGGTCTGCGCCTGGCGATGAAATTTCCAATTGATAAAAGCCGGGAATAGGATCTTCCACATCCAACACCCCACTGATCTGATGGCTGACCTTGGAGCAATCTTCCACTAATATGCCCTGCTCACTATCAATATAAATCCTTAAAGTTCCATGTTTAGGGTGTGGATTATAGTCAATACCGACACATTCATAACCTAAACCTTCAACAATTGGCTCGATTAAATTAACCAAATG
Source organism: Methylococcaceae bacterium (assembly GCA_013140465.1). GTDB lineage: Bacteria > Pseudomonadota > Gammaproteobacteria > Methylococcales > Methylomonadaceae > Methylobacter_C. Next base: position 980 of record JABFST010000051.1, on the reverse strand, counting down.
CTCAGGCGCCTGTTTCATTTGTTCCTCGCTTATTTTTGCACAAAAAAAAAGAGCCAAAGGCTCTTCCATTAACAATCTGATTTTAAGCCCCAACAAACCGAGACCCAGAAAATAAAAAACCCCAAATAGGGGTTCTAAAATATGGTAGCGGGGGCAGGATTTGAACCTACGACCTTCGGGTTATGAGCCCGACGAGCTACCAAGCTGCTCCACCCCGCGATTGATTTAAGGTATTATAAAGACTAATTAATTTTTAGCAAGCTATTTATCTGCACTACGGCATCAACGGGTCTTTTCCCCAGTCTAACCCTGATTGTCCGCGCACTTAAAACAGCCTATCCCGCGCATTTTCCAAAATCGCCGTCACCGCCGGATGTTTTAATTTCCTGCGCGCGGCGATGGCATAAAAGCGTTCTTTAACCGCCGTTATTTCGCCGATGCTTTCTACTGTATATTGTTGGGCAATTTCAGCCGCCACGGTGGTCGGGGCAACAAACAGCCCTGCCCCGCCGCTGCCAAAGGTTTTTACTAAGGCACTGTCCTCAATCTCGGCTTGTATGGTAGGGTTGATATTCTCACTATCAAACCATTGGTCTAAAGACCGCCGTAACGCCGTATTGGCGGTCGGCAACAAAAACGGCGCACCATTCAGCGAGCGCGGAAAATCGGGGCGATACGCCGCCGCCAACGCCGCAGTGGCAAACACCGTTACCGAACACTCGCCCAACAAATGGTTGAACGCGTTGGCATCGCTGGTTGGCGTTAAGGGCGCATCAGACAAAATAAGGTCTATGCCTTGTAGGGCAATAGCTGCCATCAGGCGTTCGGCCTTGTCTTCGTAACAATGGATTTGCACGGGTTCAGGCAAATGCAAGGCGGGTTCTATCAAACGGTACCCCACTAGTTTTGGCAAGGCATCCGCCACACCGACAATCAGCCGTAATGGCCTGCCTGTAGGGCGGCTTTTTAAGGTGTTGGTC